>VFMC01000273.1:0-8358 GCA_006515795.1 Acidimicrobiaceae bacterium
CGATCGAAGCCGCCGCCGAGAGTGGCGACCATCGGGCCGTGCTGCGCGCCGCCGAGCAGCATCGGGTCCGCGAGCACGGCAGCGCGGCCGAGCTGGTCGCGCTCGCCGCGTCCCTGCGCCATGCCGGTCGGGTCCGCGACGCTCGAGACGTGGTGATCAGGGCATCAGCGATCCTCGATGGCTCCGCTGCCTTTCCCGAGTGGGTTGCCGCCTTGGTCGGCATCGATCTCGACGTGCTCCAAGGACGAGGCGACGACGCCCTTGCCGCTCTCGAGGCCATGCGTGGAATGCTTCCTGTGCAGCTCCACGAACGTGCTGCCGCGCTCGGTGGGCGAGCGAGGCTGCAGCGCGACCCGACTCTCGCTCCCGCATTCGAGGCCGTGGCCTTCACCCCGCTGGGCGAAGGGGTGTTGCTCGAGATTCGCGAGTCGGTGCGGGCCGGTGCGCTCGACGCCGATCCATCCGCCCTGAAGCGCGCCGTCGAACTGGCCGAGAAGCACTCACTGCCGGTCGAGGCAGGCGAGGCGCGCCTGTGGCTGGGAGAGCAGCAGTCGGCGTCAGAACGGCGCGACAACGTGACGTTGTGCCGGGCAACTCTGCAACGCTGCGGTGTCCGGGGGTGGGACTCCCGGCTCGAAAACTGCTCGGCGGGGGATGCCCGAGCCGCTTCGGTCCGGCGTGCGGACCCCGCGCTCGACGCGCTCAGCCAGGCCGAGTTCCGGGTTGCCGCGGCGGTGGCCGGTGGGCTCACGAATCGCGAGGTCGCGGCGACGCTGCTGATCTCGGTGAAGACGGTCGACTTCCATCTGCAGCAGATGTACCGGAAGCTCGGTATACGGTCGCGGACCGAACTCGCGGTGCGGATGACCAGACAACAGGAGAGCGACGATGAGTGACTGGTGGCGGGCCGTCGAGGATGAGCTCGAACGACTCAGCGACGAGGCCCCCGATCCGTGGGGCGCGGTCGACGTTTCGGCAGTCGATGCGCAGCTCACCGCCGAACAACGAGCGTTCCTGGCGCAGATGGTCGACTCGCCGGATCTGCAGCTCGAAGCCGCTGACCTCGAAGCCGGTGACCTCGAAGCCGGTGACGACCCGCCGGCCCCCTAACCGGGAATCCTCCCGGTCACAGGGCGGGCGCGATGTCGTACCGTGATCGGCGTGAGCAGCGCACCTCTCCGCCCCCGGCTCGGCATCGACCTCGGTACCATCGCCACTACTGCCGTACTCGGCGCCGCACGTGACTCCGCGAGTGCTGCGACCATCGTCGAACTCGACGAGCACGGCGCGGCGACCGCATCGGCGATCGCCATCGGCCGCGACGGGTTGGTCTTCGGCGTCGCCGCCGACAAGATCATCGCCGCGCAGCCGGATCACGGTGCCCGGGAGCTGAAACGTCGCTTCGGCGACACCACACCGGTCGTGCTCGACGGCCGGCCCTTCAGCGCCGAGGAGCTGACGACGGAGGTGCTGCGGGCCATCACCCGGGCGGCCGGCATCGATCCGGCATCGACCGCGCTCACGCTCACCCATCCGGCGAACTGGCGTGAGTACAAGCTGGACCTGCTCGGCCAAGTTGCCGCGCAGGCCGGATTTAGCGACGTGGAACTGATCAGCGAGCCGGTCGCCGCTGCCCGCCACTACGCCTCCACAGGCCACGTCGCCATCGGCGACACCGTGGCCGTGTACGACTTCGGGGGCACCTTCGATGCGGCGGTCGTCACCATCTCGGCTTCCGGTCCACAGGTGATCGGCACTCCTCAGGGTTTGGAACGGCTCGGAGGCGTCGAACTCGACCAGGTGGTCTTCGGTCATGTGGCCGAGACCCTGGGCGGCACGCTCCAGCAGCTCGATCGCAACGATGCTGATGTACGCCAAGCGGTGCTGCAGCTCAGGGCCGAATGCAACGCCGCCAAGGAGCGGCTGTCGTCCGAAGCCGAGACGTCGATCAAGGTGGTGGCACCAGGCCTCGACACGCAGGTGCGGATGACCCGCGACGAGTTCGAGTTGGCGCTGCGTCCGCGCATCGCCGAGACCCTGAACGCGCTCGATCGAGCGATTGCCACCGCCGACCTGAAGCCGAGCGATCTCGCCGCGGTGGTGCTGATCGGCGGGAGCTCGCGGATCCCACTCGTGGCCGAGATGGTCGCAGGTCACCTCGGCCGGCCGGTGCTCAACGACAGCGATCCGGCGCTCGTCGTTGCGCTCGGCGCCGCTTCGGGCCCGTCCGCACCGCGCCTTGCCGTCGCACCCACTTCGACATCCGTACCAGACCCGACATCAGCAGCCGATCCGACATCGGCATCCCCGAGGGAGACCAACATGAGCGATCAACCGAACTCGAGCACCGGCTCAACTCCTGACGGAGCTCCGCCATCACAGGGTTCCGGCCCCGCCGCGCCAGGCGGCGCCGGTGGCCGTTCCGTACCGCCTCCGCCGCCTGCTGCGCCAAAGCGTGGCGCATCGAAGGCAGCCAAGCTTGCCGGTGGTGCCGCGGCGGTTGCCGCAGCCGTTGCCGCCGGCGTCGTGTACGGAGACGATCTCGTCGAAGCCGCGGGCGGCGATGACGACGGCTCCAACGCCGAAGCAGCAGCCGCTGGTGCAGCGGCAGCCGCAGCAGCGGCAAGCGCCACGGCCGACGACGCCGAGTTCCGGACCGCCGACCAGATGGAGCGCGAGGTCGGCGGCGACGACGCAGACAGGGACGAGAGCATGGACGCCTTCGACACCGACTCCGGCACCGAGGGCGGATTCGCGGCTTCTTCTGCCGACCCGGTTTCGGGGCCGCTGGGTACTCCCCTTGGCTCGCAGTTCGCCGCGCCGGATTCGGCTGGTTCGTTCTCCGCAGCCCAACGTCAGGCGCCACGTCCCGAAGCGCCGCAGCAGCAACCGGCGCCTCGTCGTGTCGACACCCAGCCGACCGCGGCGCCGTCTGGCGATGAGGCGCCCGCTGCCGGCGCGCCCGCCACTTCAGCATCGGCCAGCGCCGCAGCCGCAGCTCCAGCTGCCTCTGCTGTCCCGGCTGCCGCTGCTGCCCCTGCTGCAGACGCCGAGTTCGAGGCCGCCCGGGCCACATTGCTCGAGCGACTCGAGCACTTCGAAGCGCCCGAGGGGACGAGCCCGGAAGATGCACAGGAGCTGCGTGACGAGCTGCAAGACGCGGTCGAGCGGTTCCAGGTGGCGCCCGGGCAGAGCACGGAGGATGCGCTCGCCGCGTTGCGCGACGACTACGACCAGCGTGTGCAGGACTTCACCCAGGACCAGAAGATCGACGCGCTCGTTCGCGAGGCGCAGCGTGACAACGCCGACGACGCTGACCCTGCGCCGGTCGAGGTTGCGCCGGTTGAGGTTGTGCCGGTTGAGGTCGAGTTGGTCACCGGGATCGAGCTCGTCGACGTCGGTCCGGTGAAGGGCGACGACACCTTGCCGGAAGGCATCGAAGCTCCGATCACCGATGTCAGATGGTCGCCTCCAGCAGGAGACCGGCCGGTGATGGTGGTCGACGTGGTCGGCGATTCGACCTACGCCGAAGTCGTCGAGAAGGCGTCCGAGCTCGGTGATCCGGTGGAGGCGGCCCTCAGCCCGACGGTCGCGATCCAGCGGGAGATCACGTTGGACGAGCCGCCCACTCTGGGGATCGCGCCCGTCGAGGAGGCGATGGTTCTCGTCGGCCTCAACCTGGCCGATGCGGGCGACTTCACCGAGAAGGAAGTGGACTTCGCGACCGACATCGCCTCCGACATCTCACCGGACTCCCCGACGACGCTGTCGTTCGATCCGTGAGCCGGCTCGCTCAGACGAAACGGAAGCTGGCGATGATCTCGACGAAGGCCTTCATGTTGGCGGGTACCGAATCGTCGCGCGGGCTGGTGCCGACGATCTGGAAGAAGTCGACAAGCTTGCCGCCCTCGTCGACCGGGGCGAAGAACATGGCTTGCATCTGGGCCAGCGGTCGTCCGCCCGGGCCGTCGAGCTCGACGCCGCGGGTGTACACCACGTTGCTGCCGAACCTGAGCAGGCGCTCGCCATGCTCGGTGGCGCTGGGGGTCGACCGCTTCAGCTTCACCCATGTGACCTTGGCCGCCCGCTCGAAGTCGACCGCTCGCGGCACCTTGTCGTGCCTGATCAGCGCATTGACCCAGAACCCGGCATCGTCGGTCGGCCGGCGTACTACGCACAGCGCACTCGGCGCCTCGTCGACCACCCAGCCATCCGGCACCGAGAACACGAATCTCGGGATCCCGGGCACCATCGCACTGGGGTGCACGGCAATGCGGGAGGTCAACGTGTGCGGCAGCTCCTCTTCAGGCATGGTCGGACTGTACCGCACTGCCGGCGTCCACCCGGATGCCGGGAGCGCTCGCGACCTGAGACCCCCCGCCGGCTCCCTTCGCGGAACCGGGAATGCTCCCGGTGACGCCGGCGCCGAAGATCTTTACCATGACCACACGTGCCGGGACCGCGGCGCAATGAACGACAGAAGGTAGGCCATCATGGATTGGTTCGAGCAGGCAATGGCCGACATCGGCAATGCTGTCGACGAAGCGGTGGACTGGGTCGGCGACGCCGTGGAAGATGTCGCCGAAGCCGTTGGCAACGTGGCCGAGGCGGTCGTGGATGCCGTCGGCAACGCGGCCGAGGCGGTCGTGGATGTCGTTGGCAACGTGGCCGAGACGGTCGTGGAAGCGGTCGTCGACGTGGTCGAGGACGTCGGGGAAGCGGTCGTCGACGTGGTCGAGGACGTCGCCGAATGGGGCCTAAACGTGCTCGACGACTACGTCTTCGACCCGGTCGACTACATCACCGGCGGTGCGATCGACATCGACTACGACGACGGCCAGTTCAGCGCGGGACTCGATTTCGGCATCGCCTCGGTCGGCATCAGCGTCGGTCAGAACGGGTTCAGCGCGGAGGCGGGCTTCGACATCGGCATCGCCAGTGGCGAGATGTCCTACGACGAGTCCGACGGCTTCGCGGCGAGCGGCTCGCTCGGCGTCAACTGGGGCCCGCTTCCTTACGCCGAGGGCCACATCGAGCTGTCACCCGACGGAGAGATCTCGATCGGCGGGCACCTGCAGGGCACGCTCCCACTCCCGTTCGGGTCGATCGGCGGGGAGATCGGCGCCGAGCTCCACCGCAACGCCGACGGCAGCTGGGGCGCCTCGTCGAGCACCGACGTCGAGTTGGATGGTCCGCTCGGCATGGGGGCCAGCTACCGCGACGACGCATCGATCGAGGTCGATGCCGACGGCGACACCACCTTCGACGCAGGGTTCGATCTCTCGGTCACTGGCAAAGGCGGAACACAAACAGCGGTGAGCGCCGACGTCGGCTACAGCAACATCACCGACGCCGACGGGAACATCGTCGAGACGATCGAAGGAGCGGTCGGCGTGAGCACCGGCCACGGCGACGCACAGGCATCGGCCGCGTTCGAGCACACCGAGTTCGCCGACGGCACCGTCACCAACACCTTGTCGGGTGACGCCAGCTCGACCGGTTTCGACCTCCCATCGCTCACCAACCTCCCATCGCTCACCGGCGCCGAGGCGCCTGGTTTCAATGCAGCTGCCCCTGGAGTGGAGGTGCCGGCCGGCTCGTCGGGCGTAAATTCGTTGGGGATCAACAACCCCGTGTCGACGAACCTGACCTCGATGATCGACAGCTCCCAAGACCTGACCGGAGCGATCGGGCAGGGTGCCGGCATGGGGGGGCACGGCGCCGGCACGGTCGAGCAGCAACAGCTCGACGACTTCAGCGCCGACGTCGAGAGCGCTGAGGGCACCGAGGCCGCCGCCGACGAGGTGTGGGACGATATCGGCCAATGACCGAGCCGTCCGTTCCATCGAACGCTCAACCCGCCACGACGACCTCAGCCATCGCACCTGATGCGCTGATCCTCGACACCGCCAAGGCCCTCCAACGCCTCGGCCGCACCGACCTGGCCGAACGAGCTTCGATCGCGGCCGCGCGGCTGAAGCGCCCGTCCACGGTGGTCTGCGTGGTCGGCGAGTTCAAGCAGGGAAAGAGCTCGCTGATCAACGCCCTGCTCGGCCAGCCGGTGTGCCCCGTCGACGACGATCTGGCGACTTCGGCGACGCGTCGAGATAGTCGTGCCGAGCCCGTTGTTGAAGCAAGGGCTGGTCATCGTCGACACGCCGGGCATGGGCGGTCTCGGTGCCGGACATGCCGCGGCCACGCTCAGCTTCCTGCCCTTCGCCGATGGGCTCATCTTCACCAGCGATGCTTCGGCCGAGCTGAGCGCACCCGAGGTCGAGTTCCTCCGCCGTGCCAGTGAGCTGTGCCCTACGGTGCTGTTCGCCCAGACCAAGATCGACCTGTACCCCAACTGGCAACGGATCATGGACCTCAACAGCGGTCACTTCCAACGTGCCGGCGTGACGCCACCGATGGTCGCCGTGAGCAGTGCGCTGCGAACCGAGGCGTTGCGCCGAAAGGACAAAGCGCTCAACGATCTCAGCCGCGTCCCCGACGTGGTGAAGCACCTGAGCGACGACGTCGTCGGCCCGGCGAAGGCCTCGGCGACGAAGCGCTCGGTCGCCGATGCCTTGTCGATCATCGGTCAGGTCATGGCCGGGCTGCGAGCAGAGCAGGCGATCCTGGCCGACCCGGCGACTGCTGCGGAGGCGCTCGGAGAGCTCGAACGGGCGAAGGCCCAGCTCGAGTTCCTCCGCGGTCCGGGGGCGAAGTGGAACGTGCTGGTCGGCGATCGCGTCGCGGATCTGTCGAACAACGTCAACTACCGATTCCGCGGCGCGACGCGGAACATTTCCAGGATGATGGACGAGCGCATCGAGGAGCTGACCAAGGGCAACGAGTGGGATGAGCTGGCGCGGTACATCCAGACCGTCGTCGCCGACGAGGTCACCCAGGCCTTCGTCGACCTCGAGCAGGGACGCCTCGACGTGAGGGCCGAGGTCGTCGAACTGCTGCGCGAGGAGCACCTCGACCTGGCCGAACGCTCACCGATCGGCAGTGGGTTCGACGTGACCGAGATGTGGCAGGGCAAGGCGCTCGAGAAGGAGTCCTCGGGCGGGAAGAAGGCGTTCTCCACCACGGTCACCAGCATCCGGGGCGCGCAGGGGGGCATCTACATGTTCGGCATGCTCGGTACCTTCCTGCCGGCCGCGGCCGGTGTGTTGATCGCCTCGAACCCGGTTCTGCTGGGCATCGGCGCTGTCTTCGGCGGCATGGGCCTCGCCGACGACCGCAAGCGCAAGGTGGCGGCGAGGCGACAGGCCGCCCGCAGCCAGGTGCGCCAGTTCCTCGACGACGTCCAGTTCGAGATGGGCAACCAGATCGGCAACCTCATCCGCGAGATCCAGCGCGACCTTCGCGACGAGTTCACCGAACGGATCACCGAACTGGTTCGTACCTACACCGACACCGCCACTCGGGCGCAGGCCGATGCCCAGTCGTCGGCTCAAGACAGGCAGCGGCGCGCCGCCGAGCTCGACGCGTCGGTCGCCACGCTCTCCGCTCTCGACGCCGCGCTGACGAGGGCTGCGTCGTGACCGGATCGAACGGGAGCGCGGTCGCCGACGACGTCCTGGCGGTGGCCAAGGGGTTGGTCGCGACCGCGCCCAACTCGACGATCCGCGAACAGGCGCAGGCCGTGGTCGACAGGCTCAGTGGTCCGCTACAGGTCGCCATCGCCGGGCGAGTGAAGGCCGGGAAGTCGACGCTGCTGAACGCGCTGGTCGGGGAGCGACTTGCGCCGACCGATGCGGGCGAGTGCACCAAGATCGTCAGCTGCTACCGCCGGGGTTCGGGCTATGAGGTGGTCGCCCGCATGCGCGACGGCCGCAGGGAGGCGCTCGGCTTCACCCGCTCGGGCGGTTCGCTCGACATCAAGCTCGGTGCGCTCGACGAACGCGACATCGAGACGATCGACGTGTCGTGGCCAACGTCGACGCTCGAAGCGATAACCCTCATCGACACCCCGGGGCTCGCCAGCATCAACGACGAGAACTCGCGGCGCACACGCGCCACGCACACCGGGCCGACATCGCCTTTCTCGATGCCTTCATGGATCGCACCGTTACGGCGGCCTCGCCGGTTAACGCTGTCGCCGTGCTCAGCCGTGCCGACGAGATCGGTGCCGGGCGGATGGATGCGATGGAGTCTGCCGCGCGCATCGCCAAGCGCTACGAGGTCGACCCGCAACTGCGCGGGCTGTGCGCCGCGGTGGTGCCGCTCGCCGGACTGCTCGCCGAGACCGGGCTCACGTTGCGCGAGGACGAGGTTGCCGCGTTGCGGATGCTCGCCACCACCGACGATGAGACCCTGACCAGGATGCTGATGTCGGCCGACCAGTTCTGTGAGCTCACCAGCTCG
>VFMC01000273.1:8382-13548 GCA_006515795.1 Acidimicrobiaceae bacterium
TCGAGAGTCGCCGCGACCTGCTGGCTCGTCTGGGGATGTTCGGTGTGCGCCTGGCGGTGGAGGAGGTGCGCGCCGGCCGCGGCACAACAGCCGCTGCGCTCGGTCCGATCCTCGTGCAGCACTCCGGTCTCACCTCGCTGCAGCAGCTGATCTCTCGTCACTTCGCACCACGGGCGCGCGTCCTCCAGGCTCGATCGGCCCTCACCGCACTGCGGTCAATCGCCCGCTCGGTAAAGGCCGTCGACCCGACGGTCGCCGCCGAGGTGGAACGCCGGGTCGAACAGATCGAGGCCACGACCGTGCAGTTCGCCCAGGTTCGTGCCGCCCACCTCGTGAGCTCCGGAGCGGTGACGCTGGACGATGACGAACGGGCCGAGCTCGACAGGCTGTTCTCCGGTGCCGCATCGGGCCCGTCGCTCGGGCTTGCCGGCTCGGCGCCGGCCGCCGATGTGCGCAGCGCGGCCCTGGCCGGGATCGCGCGATGGCGCACGTTGGCCGCCGACCCCCTCGCCGACCCGACCTACATCGAGGTCTGCGAGGTCGCCTCTCGCACTCTCGAACAGATCTACGCCGGGTCCTGAGGCCGCCCTCCGCGGGCGGTGTTGTCGCGCATCGCTCCAGCGGGTGACGCTGCGTGGGTTGGTGTCGCTGACCCGGGCGACGTCAGCAGTGTGGACGATGTCGCCCTCGTAGCGATGGTCGAGCGGTGCAGTCGAGGAGAAGTCCCCTGCGGCCTCGCGGTCCGGTCGTTTCGTCGATGGGGGAATTGTGTGAGACCGGTGGTTGATAGTGGGGGGATGGAGATCACTGGGGTTGCGACGGAGCGGTTGGAGGCTGAGTTGGTGGCGCATGCGGCGTGGGAGGCGGTGGGAATGGCGCGGATGTTGGCGGTGTTGTTCGAGTTCGATCGGCGGCAGGCGTGGGCGTCGTGGGAGTGTCGTTCGGCGCAGCAGTGGTTGTCGTGGAAGTGCGGTCTCGGCTATGTGGCGGCTTCGGAGCGGTTGCGGGTGGCGAGGGCTCTGCCGGGTTTGCCGGTGATCTCGGCGGCGTTCACGGGTGGCTTGTTGTCTTGGTCGAAGGTGCGCGAGCTCACCCGTGTCGCTACGGTCGACAACGAGTCACGAATGGTCGATGTCGCCCTGTACGGCACGGCGGCTCATGTTGGCCGGCTGGTTGGGGCGATGCGGCGAATCAGCCGTGTTCAGGCAGCCAAGCAGTTGGCCGAGCGCGAGTTGCGGTGGCACACCGATGGTGATGGTTCGGTGACGATCACCGTCAGGTTGCCGGCTGATCGGGCGATGGAGGTGATCGCCACGGTGCAACAGGCCACGGTTGCGGTGCGCGGTGTGCGACGGGCCCAGTCGGCGGCCGACGCGTTCGTAGATCTCGTCTGCGGCCACGGTGACGGTGACGGCGACGGCGACGGTGACAGTGGTGGTGGTGGTCGGTTGCGTCCGGAGGTCGTTGTCCATGTCGATGCTGACGGCGCCTGCTTCGAGGATGGGCCGGCGGTCGCGGTCGCGATTGCCGAGTGTCTCGGTTGTGATGGGCCGGTCACCGTCGTTGCCGACACCGTGGCCGGTCCGGTCGAGCTCGACCGACGAAGGGCGCCAACCAGGCGGCAGCGGCGTTGGCTGGCGCGGCGACACCCGAGCTGTCAGTTCGCCGGCTGTCATCACGCCGGAGCCTTCGATGCCCACCACGTCGTCGAGCACGGTCTTGGCGGCAAGACCCAGATCCCGAACCTGGTGCGGTTGTGCTGGTTCCATCATCGCGTCGTGCACCTTCATCGGCTGATCCTCACCCTGCACCCCGACCGGACGTTGGAGATCCACTTTCCCGATGGAAAACCGGTCGACCGCGACATCGACGTCACCATGTTCAACGTCGAACCACCCGAACACCCCGACGACATCGGCGGCCACTGGTACGGCGACCGCCTCGACCTCGACCACGCACTCACTGCGCTCGGCATCAGCGGCTAGAGCGAGCAGCCACGGCACATCGCAGGTCGGACTGGTACTTGAGCAGCAACTCGCCGGAAGGCTCCTTCGTCGACATGTGCGAGGTTGGCTGAGATGACTTCGCCCGGCTTTCCAGCTGAGAGACCCGGGCCTGTGTGAAACCCAACCCGGCCACATCGTCAGATGCCGGAGATGGCCCTCAGGATGGCGCCGTCCTCGAAGTACAAGGCGCCCGCTCTGTCGGCGGCCAGTGCCCCGACGGCAGCCACCGACGACTCCCGTGCCGGAACACCATCTACCGGGGCGACATCGGTGCGGCGAGTGATCACGATGTCGATCGTCCCGTCGGTTCCCAGGCGCAGGATCGCGCCGCTCGTGGTGTCGGCGATGTAGGCACGGCCCGCCGCGTCGACTGCGAGGCCGTCGAGACCTCCGAGGGCGACGTCGCGACCTGGCGTACCGTCGGCGACCCACAGTCCGTCGCTTCCGCCCAAGGGCGTCGGGCCGCCACCGACGAGCGTCGTGATGGTTCCCGCAGGCGCGATCGCGCGCAGTGCCAGCACCCCGGTGTCGGCGACGAGCAGGTTGCCGGCACCGTCGACCGCGAGCCCGGTCACGGTTCCCAGAGCCACGCTGCCCGCCGGTTGGCCCTCGCCAGCCAGTGGCCCCGGCGAGGCGGCCACACCGGTGCCGGCGATCAGGCTGAGCGACCCATCTGTGCCGCGACGGATGATCCGGTGGGTGTCGTTGTCGGCCACGTAGAGGTTGCCGACTCCGTCGAGGGCGAGCGGACCGGGAGTGGCGCCGAGTCCGGCCGCGGCCGCATCGAGCAACAGCGTGGATGCGCCGTCGCGCAGCGACCGCACACCGGCGGCGGTGGACACCAGAACGCTTCCATCGGGAGCAACGACGATGCCGCCCGCCGGCGATCGCGGTGATCCCCGACACGCCGGCCGCCAGCGCCGGCCCAGGGATGCCTGAGCCGCCGGCGGCTTCGCCGAACGCGATCCGGTCGACGATCGCATCGAGGCCGCGACCGGGCGGCGTGGATGGCACCGTCGACGCGCCGGCTGTCGTCGGTGGCGAGGTGTCGGCTGTGCCGGTGGTGGTGCCACCGGTGGTGCCGCCCGTGGTCGGCGACGGCTCGACGGACGGCGATGTGGCAGTCGAGGCGACAGCGGTCGTTGCTGGGCCTGCCTGTTCGCCGTCGGATCCGCCGCCGAGAGCGAGTGCGGCCACTACGGCGGCGACTCCGATGCCAACGCCGACCGTTGCGGCGATGATCCCCACTCGGCGGCCGCTGCGGGGGGCTTTCGTTGGAGGTGGGGAGTCGACCGCGGTCTCGGCCGGCCGCACCGGTGGCTGCCATGCAGGTGTCGCCTCGGTGGCAGTCGCCGCCGTCTGCGGGATCGATGCCGCCCCGGCCAGCGAGGCGCCGACAGCGATCGCCAGCTTGGGGTGTGCGTCGAGGCTCACGGGGCGGCCGGTTGCCGCTCGCACCAACTCGGCGACGATCGGCATCCGCGACGTGCCGCCCACCAACAGGACGCGGGCGATCTGATCCATGCCGACGTGCGCCGATGCGACCGCGCGCTCGAGCGCTTGTACCGTCTCGCCGATGCGGGGACGGATCATCGTTTCGAACTCGTCGCGCGTCAACCGCACTTCCGTCTGCACCCCCGGCAACGTCACCGGGATCGAAGTGTCGCTGTCGGTCGACAACGCCTCCTTTGCCCGCCGGCACTCGGCCCGAAGCCGGGCCTGGCCCGGTCGTGTCTGTGGGTCGTTGCGATCTGCCCCCGAGACGAGCCCGCCGAGCGAGGCGTCGACGTGCGCCATCACGGCCTGATCGAAGTCGATCCCGCCGAGTCGCTCCATCCCCTCCGGCACCCCGACGAGCTCGAAACGATCGGCCGTGCGCCGCACCAGTGCAGCGTCGAACGTGCCGCCACCGAAGTCGTACACGGCGACGATCTCACCCGGCTCGATTCGCTGCTGGCGTGCATACGCAATCGCCGCCGCCTCGGGTTCGGTTAGCAGCACTACGCGGTCGGCGTCGAGTCCGGCCAAGCGAGCCGCCTCACGCAGCGAGCCGGTCTTGTACTCGGAGTAGTTCGCCGGGTGGGTGAGCACCACGACGGTCGGTGGCTCGCCCTCCTGTTCGGTTGCTCGACGAACGATCTCGCGCAGCAGGTGGCCCATCAGCGACTCGACGGTGTGCGTCGTCTCGCCGATCACGACAGGTACGGGATCGCCGAGGCGGCGCTTGAACTCGCGGGCGGCTCGCGTCGGTTCGGCACTCGCCCTACGCTCGGCGGCGTCGCCGACGAGGACCTCGCCGTCGTCGCGGACCAGAACTATCGAAGGGATCTGCGCGGCGTCGGTGCCGAGCGGCACTGGCTCGGCGGTAGCCCCACGGGCGATGGCGGCGGCCGAGTAGGTGGTGCCCAGGTCGACACCGAGTGCATATGCGCTCACACGGTTCGATTCATGGTGAGCGCACCCTGGTTCTCGGGAAAGGTCAGCTGCAGCTCGTCGCCCGCGCAGACGAAGGATCCACCTCCGCTCACCACCGACCTCGCCGGTACGGCCGGCATCGGAATCGGGGTGCCGTCGACGGTCGCGCTCATGCTGAGCTGGGCTCCGACGGAGATGTCGGTGAAGGCAAACGTTCCGTCATCGCGGAACTCTCCGCTCGTCGTGTCGACACCATCGATCGTCACCGTGACCTGAGCGCTGACGTCGGGCATCGTCGCCGACAGCGTCCATTCGCTGTATGTGATGGTCCAGATGCCGTCGGGCGCGATATCGACGTTGGTAGTTCCGGTGACAGCGAACTCCCCGATCTCACCGAAGGTGTCGAAGGCGCCGATGAGCTGCGCGAAGCTGTCGTTGCTCATCGTCCACGTCCCGTGGACACAGGCCGCGCCGGTCTCGTCACCCGTGGGCGCCGCCGACGACGAGGGCGCTGCAGTGGCGAGCGGCGATGATGCGGCGCTGTCTTCGGGAGTGCTCGTCTCGATGACCAGCGTGGTCGCCGACGGTGCTGACGTGGCGTCGTCGTCGCTGCGCACGGCAATGGCGACACCTGCCGCCACGACGACGGCCACCGTCGAGGCCACCGCGACCGGAACCCACCGTGGGCGCTTTCCGGGCAGTGGGATGCCCGCTGGTCCGGCCGGTGGTGTGGCGGTGAGTGGGG
>VFMC01000274.1 GCA_006515795.1 Acidimicrobiaceae bacterium
ACACCTCCACGAAGCGTTGCAGCGTGGATGCAGCCGACCCGGAATCGATCGACTTCGCGGCTACCTCCAGCCCCTCCTCGAGCGTGGTGACGCGACCGGCGACCACCAGCGCCGCGCCGGCGTTCAACACGACGATGTTGCGATGGGCCCCGTGATCTCCGGCGAGCACCCGCCGAACTGCCTCGGCGTTCTCGCTCGGTTCGCCGCCGACGAGCTCGTCGGGAATGGCCGGCGCGAGCCCGAGCTCGACCGGGTCGACGGTGAAGGAGCGCACGTGGTCGTCCTCCAGGGCCAGAACCGTGGACACGCCCGTGGTGGTGAGCTCGTCGAGCCCGTTGCCGTGCACCACCCACGCCCGATCCGACCCGTGGATGCGCAGCGAGGCAAGCATCCGCTCGGCCACCGCCGGGTTGGCGACGCCGATGAGCTGGCGGCGCACTCGTCCCGGGTTGGCCATCGGGCCGAGCAGGTTGAACACGGTGGGAATGCCGATCTCGCGGCGGCTGGGCCCGGCGAAACGGAAGGCGGGGTGATAGCTGGGCGCGAGGCAGAAGCCGATGCCGGCCTCCTCCACGCAAGCCAGCACGCCGGCCGGGGGAAGGTCGATGACCACACCGAGCTCCTCGAGCACGTCGGCAGCACCGCACCTCGATGACGCTGCCCGCGCGCCGTGCTTGCAGACCGGCACACCAGCGCCGGCCACCACGATCGCCGCCATCGTGCTCACGTTCACCGAATGGCTCCGGTCGCCACCGGTGCCGACGATGTCGACAGCTCTCGAGCGCAACTCGTCGGTCAGCGGTACCAGCGTGGCCGCGGCGAGCACGGCGTCGAGCAGTCCGGAGATCTCCTCGGGGGTTTCCCCCTTCGCGCGTAGCGCCACGACGAAGCCGATCAGCTGCGCCGGTGTGGCGTCGCCGGCAAGGATCGTCGCCATCGCCGAGCGGGCCTGCGAGGCAGTGAGGTCGCGCCGTTCGATCAGTTCCGTCAGGAGCGCGGGCCAGCCACCGTGTTCATCGAGCTCGGTCATCATCGGATGAGGTTAGGCAGTACGGCGGCGTTGACGGATGATCCGGCGGCGTTCGCGTTCGGTGGCGCCGCCCCAGACACCCTGCTTCTCGCGGATCGTCAGCGCATGCTCGAGACATGCGACGCGCACCCCACACCCTGAGCAGACAGCCTTGGCGTCCTCGGCTTCTGCATCGTCATCCGGGAAGAAGATGCTCGGCTCCAAGCCCCGGCAAGCACCCAGTTCCCGCCATACGATTTCTTTGGCAGACACGACTCGTCCCCCGTGTGATTTGGTTGTCGGAGGTGTTCTCACCCCACCGGGGGCAATCTAGGTTCACCGGACGGCGCTTGAAAAGAGGCAATTTTGCAGGCGGCCACCCCGGATCTGCTCCGGTTCAGGCGACGAGGTCGGTTCGCAGCTCCGCCAGGGTCGCCGGCAGGAGCTGGATCTCCTCGGTGTAATTCGGATGATCGACACCGAACATCACCTGGCCGTCGAAGTCGGCCACCTCATCGGGGGTGAGCTCGAAGCGCACGTAGTGCACCGCCGCGGTGACGTGCTCGCGGGTGAGCTGCGATTCGTGGGCCTCCTCGGTGATCGAACGCACCACGGACCCTCCGGGGAGCCGGAAGTCGAGGCTGCGCTCGATACCGACGAGGTTGGGCAGCCACTCACGCATCTGGTCGTCGTTGGTGAGCTCGAGGAAGATCGTGGCGCACAGCTGGCCGGGCTCGGGGATCATCGGGTTGTAGATGTCGAGCTCTTCTTGGAGGGCCGCGTCGGTGATCAGCTTCTCGACGCGAGCCATCTCCTGGATCTGATGACGCATCGTGACGCGGTTCTCGAAGGCAACGGCCAGGATCGTGCCGAGGTTGATCCTGCGGCGCTGCTTCAGCGCCAGAACGTCGGCGCGCCGTTCGGTGCGTTCACGTTCGTAGGCGCGAACATCGGTGATGTCGGCGAGCGTGAGCCGGCGCGAGCTCTTCGGGGGGACTGGCGTTGCGGGAGTCATGGCGGTTCCTTTCCGAGAAGGTGCCGGAGATGGTGCCGGAGAGCGGGGTTCAGCGTGACGGAGGTTCGGCCAAGATGCCGTATGCCCTGGCGATGAGCTGCAGCGGATGCAGCGGCTCCTGGCCGGTCTGCTCGGCGATGGCGGTGTTGGCAAGGTGGCAGTCGCCGGCCACGACCTCTCCGTCGGCCTTGCGGATCTCATCGCCGAGCTTGCCGGCAATCGGGATCGAGATGCCGGTGTTCTCGGCGCGCAGACCCCACATCCCGTCGATGCCGCTGCACTGCTGCACCAGCTTCACCTTGGCACCGGTGAGCTTGATGAGGTCGCGGCTCTTCAGACCGATGTTCTGCGCCTTCAGGTGACACGGCGTGTGGTACGTGACGCTGGCGGGAACGTGGCCGGTGAAATCGAGATCGAGCGACATGTCGTCGTTCTTGTGCACCTTCATGAGGTATTCGGCGGCGTCGAAGGTGTGCGCCGCGACAAGCCGGGACTCGGCGCCGCCCACGTAGTCGACGTAGTCCTTCTTCAGCACGTAACCACACGTGGGTTGCGGCACGACGATGTCTCGGCCCATGCGCACCGCCTTGGCCAGCGCGGTGACGTTCTTCGCGGCGATCTTGTTGAACTGATCGAGGTCGCCGCTGTGCAGGAACGGCGCGCCGCAGCACCCCGCTCCTTCGGCGAGCGCGCACTCGATGCCGTTGCGCTCGTACACCTTCACGAGATCGTGGCCGATCTCGGGTTTCTGGTACTCCACGAGGCATGTGGGGAAGACGGCGACGCGACCCTGACGCTTGTTGATCTTGAGCCGTGGCCGCTTGTTGAACCAGGTGGAGAACCGCTGCCGGGCATACGGCGGCAGCAGGCGCACGCTGGAGACCCCGGTCACCTTCTCGACCACCTTGCGGATCGCCGAGCCGGCCGGTGCGGCGACGACCTTGTTGGCAAGCGGCGCCGTGGCCGTGGCGACCTTGCCGAGCAGGTCGGTGCGACCCATGAAGTCGGTGGTGACGCGGTCACGAAAGCTGACCTGCTTGGTCTCGTGACGCATCGCGTCGGCGCGGAGCATCAGCCGAGGGAAGTCGAGCGCCCATTCGTGCAGGTCGGGGATGTACGGGCAGTTGATGTAGCAGAGCTTGCACTGGAAGCACTCGTCGATCACCTGGTCTTGTTGCGCGGGTGTGAGCCGCCCGGCGTCTTGATCGTCGTGGCGGTCGATGAACTCGAACAGCGTGGGGAACGAAGTGCAGTACTTGAAGCACAGCCGGCAGCCGTGGCACAGGTCGTAGACCCGGGTGAGCTCGCCACGAACATCGGCCTCGTCGAGGTACTGCGGGTGCTTCGGGTCGTAGGTGGTCGTCATTGCTGGAAGCGGCCGGCGTGGCTCTTCTCGGCTCGGGCGAGGGTCTCGAACCAGTCGGCGATCTCGGTGAACCCCTCTTCGCGAGCGGTCTTGGAGAAGCCGGGGTACATCTGGGTGTACTCGTAGGTCTCGCCGGCGATCGAGGCCTTGAAGTTGGCCTCGGTCTCGCCGATCGGCTCGCCGGTGGCGGGATCGCCGACCTCGGCGAGGAACTCGAGGTGGCCGTGGGCGTGACCGGTCTCGCCCTCGGCGACGGACCGGAACAGCATCGCGGCATCGGGGTAGCCCTCGACGTCGGCCTTCTGGGCGAACCACATGTAGCGGCGGTTCGCCTGACTCTCGCCGGCGAACGCCTCCTTGAGGTTCTCGTGGGTCTTGGTGCCATGAAGGCTCATGACTGGTCCTTTCGGGTTGTTGCGGATGGTGAGATGGAGGCCAGGGCCGAGGTCGATGGGGAGGGCCGGCCGCGGCGCCGGCATCGGGTGCAGCGGCCACGGAACACGATGTCGGTGGAGGTGACGTCGAAGCCATCGAGCCCGGCGGCGCCGGCCAGATCGACATCGTCGACGTACACGTCGCGCATCTCGCCACATGCCGTGCAGACCACGTGATGGTGGTCGTCGACGTTGGGGTCGAACCGGGCCGAGCCGGTGCCGATCGCGATCTGGCGAAGCTCGCCCATGGCGACGAGGTCGTTGAGGGTCTGGTACACCGTGCGCCGCGAGATGCCTGGCATCTCGGCGCTGGCGGCCATGAACAAGGCGTCTGCCGACGGGTGGGTGGCGTTGTCGTACAGCATCCGGAACAGCAACTGCCGCTGCGGGGTGAGCTTCAGACCGTGGGCCCGGAAGGCGGCGGTGAGATCGGTCGGTGAACGCACGCCGGCATCCTATTCACATCCGTTGCTTGTTCGCAACTCGTGCAGATTGGGCGCTGGTCCGGTCGTCGCCGGTGCGGTGCCGTCTCCTACGATGGCGGCACATGACCACCGCAGGCCCGTTCGACCGGAACTCGATGCTCGACCGCCTCCGGCACGAGACCTTCGACGTGCTGGTGGTCGGCGGTGGCATAACCGGCGTCGGGGTGGCACTCGACGCGGCGACCCGCGGGTTGCGCACCGCCCTCGTGGAACGCAACGACTTCGCCTCCGGCACCTCGTCGAAGAGCTCCAAGATGGTTCACGGTGGCCTTCGCTACCTCCAGCAGGGCGACGTGCGGCTCGTCTACGAGGCGCTGCACGAACGACAACGCTTGCGCAAGAACGCACCGCACCTCGTCAGCGTGCTGCCGTTCATGATCCCGATCCTCGCTCGACCCTCTGCCGGGGCCGGCCCAGGGAACGAGACCAGGAGCGTCGTCAGCCGCAAGGTCGCCAGAGCCCTCGGCTCGGCGATGTGGATGTACGACCTCACCGGCGGATGGCGGATCGGCAAGCTGCACCGCCGGCTCGGCGCGGCGGCAGCACTCGCACACATGCCGACGATGCCCGAGGCGCGCGTGGTAGCCGCCTATCTCTACTTCGACGCCGCCGTCGACGACGCTCGCCTGGTGGTGTCGATCGCCCGCACCGCGGCCATCCACGGCGCAGCAGTCGCCAACGGGTGTCGGGTCGTGGGGTTCACCCATGCGGCCGACGGCAAGGTCGACGGCGTCACCGCAGAGGCCGACGGAGTGACATTCCCGATCAGGTCGCGCGTCGTGGTGAACGCTGCCGGGGTCTGGTCCGACCTCGTCCGGGCACTCGACGAGGGATCCGATCCCGACAGCATTCGTCCAGCCAAGGGCGTGCACATGGTGGTGCCGTGGCAGAAGGTGCGCAACGACATCGCCGTTGTCATCCCGGTTCCGAAGGACAAGCGCAGCCTGTTCGTCGTGCCGTGGGGGCCCACCGGCGACGGCGCATTCACGCACACCTACGTGGGCACCACCGACACCGACTACGACGGCCCGCTCGACGATCCGCAGTGCACGGCCGAGGACATCGCCTACATGTTGCGCGCCTTGAATGCATCGGTCACAACGGGGGTCACGGTCGACGACGTCACCGGCGTGTGGGCCGGCCTGCGCCCACTCGTCAAGAGCGCGAGCTCCGGCCGAACCGCAGATCTGTCGCGTCGCCACAGCGTGAGCCGCAACGAACACGGAGTCGTCACTGTCACCGGGGGCAAGCTCACCACGTATCGGGAGATGGCCGAGGACACCGTCGACGACGTGCTCGACGCCCTCGGCCGACGCGTGCGCTGTCGCACCAAGCGACTGCGCTTGCTCGGCGCGCTCGACCGGCCGACCTCGCATCTGGAGACGCGGTTCGGCACGTTGGCCGCCGACGTGCAACAGCTCGTCGACGACGATCCACGTCTCGCCGAGCCGTTGGTCGAGGGCCTCCCCTACCTCACCGCTGAGGCGGTCTACGCCGTGCGAAACGAGATGGCCCGCTCTCTCGACGATGTGCTCTCACGACGCACCAGGGCACTCATCCTCGACCGCGAAGCCACTGTGGCTGCCGCGCCACGCGTCGCTGAGATCATTGCCGCGGAACTGGGTTGGGACTCCGCCGAAGCCTCGTCGCAGGTCGAGCGGTTCGTCGCCATGTGCCGCGCCGAGGAACGTGCCGCGCAGCCGCCGCTTGCAACACAAGATCCGGGAGCTCCCACATGACCAAGCCCGCTCCACCGATCGAGCTCAGCGGCACGGCCGCCAGGCTCACCCATCGTGCGGTGAACGTGGAGCCCCGCGTGCTCGACGTGCTGAGCGCGATCTGCCCCACCGCTGTAGATGTCGAGGCGCGGGCTGATGCGAGCCGTGATTGGTGGCCGCTCGCCATGCACTGGGCGCTCGGCGGCATGGTGCCACAGGTCGCCGCGGCGGTGTGCTCGCCGAGGTCGACCGCCGACGTGTCGGCGGTGATCGCCGAATGCGCCGAGCATGGAATCCCGGTCACCGCGGCCGGTGGGCGCAGCGGGGTGAACGGCGCCTCGGTCCCCGTCTTCGGCGGCGTCGTGCTCGACCTCACCGCGCTGCAGGGCATCGCCTCCGTCGATGCGAACTCCGGCGTGGTCGAGGTGTGGGCCGGCACGTTCGGTCCCGATCTGGAACGCGAACTGAA
>VFMC01000699.1 GCA_006515795.1 Acidimicrobiaceae bacterium
GTGAACGGATCGAACACGACCTCGGGCCGGCCGACGCCGACATCACCGACCCTGACTCGTACACGAGTGGGGTGCCCTATGCCACCTTCGAGCGGTTGCGCAACGACGACCCGGTCAGCTGGTGGGACGAACACGGCGTCGACAACGGCTTGAACGGCAGTGGCTTCTGGGCAGTGACGAAGTACGACGACCTGCTCGACGTGAGCCGCAGGGTCGAGGTTTTCTCGTCGGCCAGCGGAATCACTCTCGAAGAGATGGACCCGATCGACTTCGCCGCTCGGCGCAACATGCTGGAGTACGACCCACCCGAGCACACGCGGTACCGGCGCCTGGTCTCGAAGCCGTTCGCCCGTCGGGAGGTGTACGCGTACGAGAACGCGATTCGGCTGTTGGCCCGAACCCGAAGCACTCGCCGGACCCTCCACGTTCGACTTCGTCGAGCGTGTGGCCAAGCAACTACCGATGCGCATGCTCGGCCGGCTGCTGGGGGTGCCCGACGAGGACGGACCCTGGCTGGTCGAGCGTGGCGATGCACTGCTCGGCAACTTCGATCCGGAGCTCACCGATCACCCGCTCGGGTTGACCGACACCGACGAGTTCAAGCACATCCCGTTCCGCTCGCCGGCGGCGCTCGACCTCTACCGGTACGCCGAGGACGCGGCGGCTCAGCGTCGCGCCGTACCGACCGACGATGTGATCTCCCGGCTGCTCGCCCCCACGATCGACGGTGAGCAGCTCACCGAGCTCGAGTTCAAGAACTTCTTCGTGCTGCTGGTGAGCGCCGGCAACGACACCAGCCGGTACACGATGGCGGCGGGGATGAAGGCGCTCATCGAGCACCCCGAGCAGATGGCCGAGTTGCGCGACTCGATCGGCAAGGACCCGACCGTGATGGACAGCGCCGTCGAGGAGATCCTGCGCTGGGGCACCGTCACGATGCACTTTCGGCGTACCGCGACGCAAGACGTCGAGCTGCGCGGCCGGAAGATCAAGGCCGGCGACAAGGTGGTGATCTGGTTCGTGTCGGCCGATTACGACCGCGACCAGTTTCCTGAGCCGTACCACTTCGACATCCATCGCACACCGAACGACCACGTCGCCTTCGGCCGGATGAGCCCACACCTGTGCCTAGGTGCACAGCTGGCCAGGATGGAGGTGAAGGTGCTGTTCGAGGAACTGCTCCCGAAGCTGAGC
>VFMC01000275.1 GCA_006515795.1 Acidimicrobiaceae bacterium
CGGAAGAAGTCGCGTGGCGAACGGCCACGGTGGCCGGCACCTACCTCGCCGATGAACAGCTACAGGTGATCAACCGCTCGCAGGCCGGCGTTCCAGGCGTGAACGTGATCACGCCGCTCCAGCTCGATTCGGGATCGCTGGTTCTGGTGAACCGTGGCTTCGTGGCCGCGACAGAGCCGGTGCCGGCGCCGCCGACCGGCGTGGTGTCGGTCACCGGGCGGCTGCACGGCTCCGAGGTTCGACACCTCGGAGGTCTAACCGATCCGGAGGGCGAGCTCACCGAGATCCAGCGGATCGACATCGACCGGATCGCGCCACAGCTCCCGGGCCCGGTTGCTCCCGTGTTCGTCGACCTCGTGCAGAGCGAGCCGGCACAGGGCTCGTCACCGATCCCGATCGCCGACCCGGAGCTGACCGATGGCCCCCATCTGTCGTACATGATCCAGTGGTGGATCTTCTCGATCGCCGTAGTCGCCGGCTGGGTGCTCGCGGTGCGGCGCAGCGCCCGGGCGGATCAGCAGCGGGCGTTACCCGTGCGCTGAGGCGGATTCGATGCGGGCCATCCGCCGGAACTGCTCGACGACGTCGGGCGTCGCGTGTTGCGGGTCGCGGCTGCGGTAGGCGGTCTCGACGTTCACGACGATGCGCCCGAAATCGCCCCAACCGGAGAAGTCGGTGCGGGCGCCCACTTCGCGGGCGATGTCGCGGGCCGCCTCCCATGCGTCGACACCGGCGGCCAGCCGAGCTGCGGCCGCAGAGTCGACGAAGGCGAGGTAGTCGCGCACCTGGGCGATGCCGGCCTTGTCGGTGAGTGGGCCGTGGCCCGGCACGACCATGTCGATGTCCATCCCGAGCATCAGATCGCACGCGTCGATCCAGTTCGATAGCGGCCCGGCCCACACGATCGGGGTGCCGCCGATGAACAGGATGTCGCCGGTGTAGACGGTCTTCGCGTCGGGCACGTACACGATCGTGTCGCCCGCCGTGTGGGCCGGCCCCACCTCGATCAGCTCGATCGTGCGACCGCCGATCTCTATGTCGAGCCGCTTCTCGAAGGTGCGGGTGGGTAGGGTCACGTCGATTCCGGCGAAGTCGAACGCTCCGAAGAACGACCGGAACAGCTCGCCAACCTCGCCGGGCGCGGCGTTGAGGGCCGCCATCATCGCCGGGGGCACCTCGGTCATCTCGTGGGCAGTGGCGACGGATGCGATGATCTCGGCCACATCGACCAGCTGGTTGCCGTAGCAGTGGTCGCCGTTGGCGTGGGTGTTCACCAACGTGGCGAGCGGGGCGGTGACGGTGACCGCAGCCATCGCGTCGAGCATCTCGGCGGTGAGGCGGAGGTCGAACAGCGTGTCGACGAGCAGCGAAGCACCGTCGCCGACCACGAGGCCGGCGTTGCTCCAGCCCCAGCCACCGCGTACGATGAAGGTGCCGCTCCCCTCGGTGCAGTCGCCGTCGACATCGATGTGCTTCCTCCGGGTCCGATCCGACGCCATTCTAAACCGCGATTGCAGAGCGGCTGTCGCCCGTCCTCCCCCCTCTGCTGCCGAACTTGCGCCCGACCCGAAAAGCCGAATCAGTGTTCGGTGAGCCCGGCGAGGGGTCCGACGACTGTTCTCGAAGCTGAGATGAGCTCGGCGCTACGGTCCGCACTGAGCAGGCCTCCTCCGAGGAGCTCGCCGCCGCGTAGTACAACGACGTAACCAACTCTGCCGGTCGGCAACTCGTTGCCCGCCGGCGGGTGCGCTCCGCTGTCAGTGAGGTCGCCAACCACGAATGCCACCAGCACTTCGTCTTCGATCTGGCCTTCGCTGCCGGTGATGCGGTCGAGGTCGGTTGCACTGATCACCACGAGCTGCACCTCATCGGCGGGAAGTTGATAGCGGCCCTTGAACACTGCCGCGATGTTCGTCGAGGTGGTCGGGTTGAGGAAGTCCTGGACGTCATCGACCGGCACCGAGTCTGGCCTGCCGGTAGCCACGCGGTCGGCGGTCGGCGGTGCTGCATCGTCGACTACGTCGGCAGTGGTCTGTACGGGGTCGGTGGGGACCGCAGAGCTGAGTTGACCGGGCTCGCCGCACCCAACGACAAGTAGGAACCCCGTCCCAATGGCGATCATCTGCCACTGTGCACCGTCGCCCACGTTGCCGCGACGGTTTCGCTAGCACGGTAAGCGTACTTGCACACCCAGAAATAGGCCACCGCGACAACCGCGGCGGCCGCTTGGAGGAGGACCATTGGACCGACTTCTGTGAACCAGCCATCGTCGCCGCCTTGCGTGAGGAACATAATGAACAGCACGAACAACGAGAAGAAGAGGTACAGACCCACAGCAAACACCATCACGGTGCCGACGAGCACTACCGGCAGCGCCATGACAATCGCTGGCCATTCGAGATCGCGACCGGCTCGCATGTATCCACGGCCAAGCAGGAGTGCAGATAGCCCGGCATGGCCGACGGTGATCCAGTCGAAGACGACGAAGTCAATGAGGAAGTCCGCAGTAAGAGCTCCGGCACCCCTAGCCCGCACGAGTTGTTCGATCGTTGAGAAGCGTTCCTCATCGAACGCGAGTTCGGCGAAGTTGGCGACGAGGAACACCATGCCGACGGCCGCGGCTTGAGCCGCGATGACGACGACGCTCAGTGCTGCCGCTGCTGCGAAGCCCGCAGGCGAGCGAACGAGGGCTCTACCCCCGCGGCCCAGGCCAGCCCCGGCGCGGCGAGCGACTCGGAGCCCGCGCTGTGTGGTCTGCCACCAGGTTGCAGCCTTGTTCGCAAGGACGAGCACGCCAAGTACTAACGTCGGCACGCCTCCTAACTTGAGCAACTGCAGCGCAAGCTCAAACGGATCCGAGATGTCGAACACGTCGATAACGGGAATGCACGCTACCCGTTGCTTCGGCCAGGCGTGAACGGCAACCACAGCCGGCGGCGCACGGTCGGCACGGGTTCGGTGGCCGAGCTCAGAGGAGCTGGATCTGCTCGGCGACGGCTGCTCGTGGCGGCGGAGTGTCGAGGGCGTCGGCGAGTTGGTGGATGGCGGTTTGCAGCGCGACCGGCCCTTGGTGCCAGGTGGTGTCGTCGAGGTAGCGGTCGATGGCTAGGGGGCAGGTCCGATAGGCCGCTGGCGCTGTCGGGTCAGGGTCGCGTGGGCGGAGGCGATGGCGATCGGGTCGCCCGGCGCAGTGCCGGTGGCGGCGATGTAGATGGTGCGGGCGGCTGCTTGGAGGCTGGCGTGTTCGGTGGCGGTGGGCATGGTCACAAGCTGCAGCCTGACAACCTCCCCCGGCCGCCACCGCCTCAAGGGTCCAAGAGCGAGCAATGAGCGCTCCAGGGCCACCGCGGTCCGACGTAGAGTCGGGAGGATGCCGATGCCCACTCGCCGCCTCGGAAGAACCGGTCACCAGTCGTCGATCGCGATCCTCGGCGGTGCCGCGTTCTGGGGCTCGTCGGCCACTGAGACCGAAACGGCGTTCCGGCTGGCGATCGAATCGGGTGTGAACCACATCGACATCGCCCCGGCGTACGGCAACGCCGAGCTCGCCGCCGGCGCGCTGGTGGCCGAGCACCGCGGCCTCCTGTTCGTGGCCGAGAAGTCGGGGCGAACCAGCCCCGACGGGCTGCGCGCCCAACTCGAGATCTCACTCGCGCGGCTCGGCTGCGACCACTTCGATCTCTACCAGGCGCACGGCGTCACCGATCTCACCGAGCTCGATCGACGTTCCGATGCGATCGAGGCGATCCTGCGCGCCCGCGACGAAGGGCTGACGCGGTTCGTCGGCATCACCGGTCACGACCACGGCACGCCCGCCGCCCAACTCGCCGCCCTGCGAAGGTTCGATCTCGACACGGTGATGTTCCCCGTCTACCCAGGCGTCATGAGCAACACCGCCTACGCGTACGACGTCGCCGCGTTGCTCGATGAGTGCACACGACGCGACACCGGGGTGATGGCGATCAAGGCGGTCGCCCATCGACCGTGGGGCGACCGCCCGAAGGCATTCGGCACCTGGTACGAACCGTTCTCCGATGCGGCGTCGATCAAGCGCGGCGTTCGCTTCGCGCTGTCGACCGACGGCGTTCATGCGATCTGCACGCCCGGCGACGTCGCGCTGCTCCCCGACGTGCTCGCCGCGGCGACGACCTTCGAGCCGATGACCCAGGCAGAGCGTGCGGCGACGATGACCGAAGCGGCCGACTGGCCGACCGTGTTCCCGCTCGCCGAACACGCCCGGGGCTGAGGCCCCACGCCCGACTTGGCGCCGTCCGACTCCGGTCTACGCTTCGGCCATGCGCCAACTGAGCGGGATCGACGTGAGCTTCTTGAACATGGAGACGTCGAGCACGTTCGGTCACGTCAGCTCACTGAACATCTACGACCCGAGTGGCGTGCCCGGTGGCGCCGGACTCGAGGCGACCAAACGGATCATCCTCGAGCGAATCGACCAGCTGGCGCCGTTCCGGCGAAGGCTCGTCGAGGTGCCACTCGGGCTCGACCTTCCGTACTGGGTGGAGGATCCCGACTTCGACATCGACTTCCACGTTCGCCACCACGCCGTGCCGCCTCCGGGCACAGCGGAGCAGCTCGGCGAGGTCGTGAGCCGGATCGTCGCCCGCCCGCTCGACCGCGGCCGTCCGCTGTGGGAGCTGTATGTGATCGAGGGTGTCGATGACGGCCGGCTCATCGCCCAGCTCACCAAGGTGCATCATGCCGCGATCGACGGTGCGGC
>VFMC01000276.1 GCA_006515795.1 Acidimicrobiaceae bacterium
CTCTACTCGTGCGGGGCCAACGAAACGGCGGGCAGGTTCACGGCCGGCCACTTCGACCTGCCGATGCGCGGGTGCACGGTCGCCCTCGACGGCGACCCGGTCGTCGTGGCCGGTGCTCTGGCGTCCGAGCTCGCCACGCCCGCGTGATGCCGCTGGCCGTCCGAGCGTTCAGGCGCCAAAGACGGTCGTGATCACTCGGCCGCGACGGTCGGCGGCGCTGGCGGTGAGGTCGCTCACCACGAACGTGCGCTGCAACCAGCGGTCGGTGCCATCGAAGCGGGGGGTGAACGGAGTGCGCCCATGGACGGCGACGGCGTTGTCGACCACGAGCAGGTCGCCGGCCTCCAGAGCTAGCGCGGTCTGCGTTGCAACGATGGCCTCGGCCAGCGCGCGCAGGGCCTGATCGGCGGCAACGTCCACGCCGACCATCAGGTCGGCGTCGAACACCATCGTCGGCAGGTCGCGATCGCCGCGCAGCACGGGAATCGCCGGCCCGAGCACGTTCGTCCGGCCGTGCAGGTAGCTCTCGTCGACCGCGGTGCGGAACCGCGGCTCGAACAGGGTGTCGCGCACATCGCCGGGCAGGTGGGGGAGGACCTCATGGATCGATGCCAGGGTGGTGCTGGCCGACGGGTCGCCACGCAAGCACAACAGCAGCAGGTACCGGGGCCGGTGCGGGTGGAACGCGGCTTCGGTGTGGAACATCAACTCCGCTTTCGACGAGGTCGACACCTGACGGTCGGTGGCGGTGGCGGTGGGCACGATGTTCTGGATCAGGTCGCCGCCGTGCTCGGGTTCGTAGCCAACTGGTTGGCCCAGCCGCCGCGCCACCGTGAGCAGCGTGAACTCGCTCGTTCGATCCTTCGTCGAGTGCTGGGTGGGCGACGCTGGTGTCGGGGGGAGATCGCCGACCGGGAGGCCGCACAACAACAGAGCCCCGCTGCTGTGAGGACGGTTGCCGAAGTCGACGAGCGCGTCGTGGATCGCCGGCGCGAGGCCGCGCGCTGCGTACCCTGCAGCGGCGACGAAAGCCTCGGATCCGATCGGCGCATCCGGTGCCGGCGGCAAGGCGGTGCCGTCGTGGTGAACGACCTGCGGGGCGTGGTGGGGGAGCTCGACGTCGGATCGACCTGAGCGGAGCAGCATGGAACACATGTTCCAAAGACTATCGTTTACGGAACGCAAGGTCCGAAGCGTCGTGCTCGTAGTGGGATGAGCGAGGACGGCAGAACCGCAGTTGCGGCGGCAGTAAGCTCCGCGCCCGTGGAGGCGGCAGATCGCATCGGTGAGCTCGGTCCGACGCTCACCCGCGCCGAGCGACGCGTCGCCGAGGTGGTGTTGGAACGGCCCCAACTCGTTGCCTTCGGAACGGTCGCCGAGCTGGCTGCGGCGGCCGAAGCGGGGGCGGCCACCGTCGTGCGACTCGCCACCAAGCTGGGCTTCGACGGGTTCACCACGTTGCAGGCGTCGATCCAGCACGATCTCGCCAACCAGCTTCGCCCGGCAGCCGAGCGCATCCGCGAGCCGGTCGGCTCCGACATCATCGGCCGCCACCTGCAACTCGAGGTCGCCAACGTGCAGTCGAGCCTGCGCTCGATCGATCCTGCCGTTCTCGCCGACATCGTCGGTCACCTGGCGGCAGCGTCGGGGCGGGTGTTCGTGCTGTCGGGCGACGCTTCTCGCGGTGTGGCAGCACAGCTCGTCGGCGACCTCGGGGCGCTCCGCGACGATGTGACGCTGCTCGATGGAAACGACATCGCCGTACGTCGTCAACTGGTGCTGTTGAGGCCGACCGACGTGGTGTTGACCCTCGATCTGCGTCGTTACGAGCGCTGGGTCGTCGATGCCGCCCGAGCGGTCGCCGACGCAGGGGTGTGGTCGGTAGCCGTCACCGACAGCGTTCTGTCGCCGCTCGCTGCCTCGGCGAACCGGTCGATCGTCGTCGCCGCAGCCGGCGGAGGGCCGTTCGACAGCCATGCCGGCACCTTGGCGGTGTTCAACCTGCTGGTCACAGGCGTCGCCGATCAACTCCGCGCGGTTGCGACGGAACGGCTCGATCGGATGGAGACGGCATGGCGCAACGCCTTCACGGATCGCTGAACTTCCGGGTGCTGCGGGGCATTTTCCGGTGAACGAGTGATCCGCCCTTCGCTCGCCGTCGAACCAGACCCGATGAGCTCGACACTTGCTCCGCGCGCCAGGAGGTTGGCGCGCCGCGGGGGTTCGCAGCCGCAGTATTGTCCGGCCGTGACCGACACGACCGCCGGCTGGGAGCAGGGCATGATGGCCCGTCTCGTGGTGGGCGACGAGCGTGCGCTGTCGTCGATCTACGACCAGTACTCGTCGCTCGTGTATGGCATCGCCCGGCGCCTGCTCGGTGCGTCGACGGCGTCCGACATCACACAACAGGTCTTCTTGAGGTTGTGGGAACGGCCCGACGCGTTCGATCCCGAGCGTGGCAGCCTGCGAACCTTCCTTGCGGTGATGGCCCGCCGTCGGTCGATCGACGCGCTGCGGGCCCGGAAGCGGGCCGAGCACCGCGAGCAGGTGGCCGCCACCACGGTGCCGGTTACGTCGCCGAACGTCGATGAGGCGGCAATGGCGATGATCGCGTCGGAGAGCGTCCGCGCTGCGGTCGAGAAGTTGCCGCCTGAACAGCGCCACGCGATCGAGTTGGCCTACTTCCAGGGACTCACGTTCCGCGAGGTCGCGATCGCAACCGGTGTCCCCGAAGGCACTGCCAAGTCGAGGTTGCGGTTGGCGCTGAGCAGGCTGGCGGCGCATCTGCACGACGAAGGAACGGTGGAAAACGCATGAGCGACCACGACGATCTCGAGCTCTGGGCCCTCGATGCGCTCGACATCGACGAGCTCCGTAGTTTCGATGCGCGCATCGATTCCGATGGTGCGCTGGCATCGGCCGCCGATCGCCTGCGCCTCGTCGTGGCGGCGATGGGCGAAGACGTCTCGGCCGCCGCTCCGGCGTCGGTTCGCGACAGGGTTCTCGGAGCGGCAGGCAACCTCCGACCTTCCCGACTGTCTCGCCCGGCATCGTCGCCGATCGAAACGTTCCTCCACCAAGTAGCGGCGTTCGATGCGACGATCGAGCAGCTGGCCCACGAGCAGTGGCAGGCACCGGCGCGGCCATACGACTGGTCCGTGCACGGGTTGCTGGCCCACCTCCTCCAGATCGAGCGGTACATGAGCCGCGTGCTCGGCATCTCCCAGGGCGAGGCCGATCCGCACGAGCGCGATCACCTGCGCTTCGGCGCCGCCGGAATCGCCGATGAGCTGCTGCGGTCGCCGCAGCAGACGTTCGAGTCGTGGCGCGCCGCGGTCGCCCACACCGTCGACAGGTTGGAAGGTC
>VFMC01000700.1 GCA_006515795.1 Acidimicrobiaceae bacterium
GACCGCCCGCCGTGTAATGAGCGGACACCTGAGCAGGGGTGAGGACGTGGTCGTAGACCGCGGCGTCGTCGATCCAGCCGCTGAAGTAGTCGCGGAATGTGCGGCCGCAAGACGGATAGCAGTTCCCGATCGACGAGCCGAGCACGACCTCGCCGAGACCGTTCGTGAGCGTCGGCGCCGGGTTCACGTACTGGGTCACATCCGCGCCGTCCACGTAGACATGCACGCTCGAGCCGGACTTCGTCGCTGCCACGTGATGCCAGTTTCCGTCGGCGATCGCGGTCGACGACTGGTCGAAGGTGACGAAGTTGGAGCAGCCGTCACAGTCACCGAGCGACAGCTTCAGCTTGTTGTCCGTCCCGAAGAAGAGCCGGAAGCCTGCGTCGAGCCGAAGGTGCCGCGCTTCACCCACGCCTCGATCGTGAAGGTGTCCGTGATGTTCGCCTGCGGACCGCCGCCGACCTCGAGGTACTGGCCGCCGTTGAAGTACATCGACTTGTCGCCGTCCGCGGTGCCGCCCGGCTCCAGATACGAGGCAGGCGCCCCGGACATGTTCTGCCCATTGCCCGTCCAGTCCGCGATCCCGAAGCCGGAGCTGATCGGATCATCGAGGCGCCAGAAGCCAGTCGGGGTGTCGCCGAGCACAGCAGCCGCGGACGGGCCGAGGCCGCCCGTGTACGACTGCCACGAGAGCTCCGCCCCGTTTGAGCGCACATGCTGCGGATCCGCGACTTGCACACCGTCCGCAGACCACTCGATATCGAGCCGTGGCGCAACACTCACGTCCGGGTAGCGCGAGCCGGCGATCGCCATCCCGGACTGGTCCCCGGCCGTCTTCTGCAGAACGAAGCCGTTGTTCGCCTGCGAGCCGTTCACGATCGCCTGCACCGTCGAGGCCAGCGACGCGTTCCCGAGCGCGAACGAGGTCGGCACTCTCGTTCCGGTCGACTGGTAGAACTGGGCGCCGTAGGAGCCGAGCGCCGTCGTGCCGAGCGTCATCGACGACCACACGGTCGAAGAGCTCCAGGCCGAAGTGATCGGGTAGAGAGTCATCGTCGGCGTGTACGCGCCAGCTCCCGGCCACCAATACGGGCAGCCGTAGGAGGCGTACTGACCCGTGTTCGTCGGAATACAACGCGTCATGTACAGGCTCACGCGCGCCGACGTCACCTTCGCGCCCGCCGGCA
>VFMC01000277.1 GCA_006515795.1 Acidimicrobiaceae bacterium
CGCCTCGATCGTGGTGGTCGCCGAGGGCGCCGAGCCGGTGCCGGGAACGCTGCCATCGCGGGACAAGGTGTACGACACGTTCGGGCACGTCCGCCTCGGCGGCATCGCCGAAACCATCGCCCACTCGATCGAGAATCGCACCGGCTTCGAATCCCGGGTGGTGCTGCTCGGTCACATCCAACGCGGCGGAACACCCACCGCCTTCGACCGGGTGCTGGCAACGCGCTACGGCATCGAGGCGATCGACGCCGTGCACTCGGGCAGTTGGGGGCAGATGACGGCGCTGCGCGGTGACCACGTGGTGATGGTCGCCCTGGCGGAGACGGTCGGCCGCACCCGGCCCGTCGACCTCCACCTCTACCGCGACGTCGCCTCGGTGTTCTTCGGCTGACTCCCGCACAGGTTCACTGCGACGGAGTGGACGGATACGCGGGTTGCCGGGTGACTTCGATGTTGGGATAGTCGAAAACGGTGAGCGGATGGTCCTGAAACTGGCCTGAGCTCGTCGGCCACCGGGCCTGCTGCCCGTCGATGGTGATGTCGACCGACGTGACGCCACTCATGTCAGACACCGTGTACACGATCTGTGCCAGGGCGAGCAGCAGGGAGTCGCCCGACAACGCCTGCAGATCGTCGGTGAGGTCGATCGTGACGCGGGGCCCCACACGGCTCACTGCGTTCACGACGAGACCGGTGGGCAGGGCGCTGCGAAACTGATCGACGAATTCGTTGGCGGTCGGGCCGGCAAGGAGAGCGGCAACGAGCGCGGCGAGGTCGTCGCCCACGTCGCGCGGCACCGGTTCGATCCTCGTCGGAAGCCCCGGAACATCGACGACGAGGAAGATCCGCTCGGCGCCGGCGGCACGGACGTTGGCACCCAACGGCTCGGTGACCACCTGGGCCCTGTTCGACTCGATGTCTCGCGGCGCCTCGTCGGCCGACACCGAACATCCGGCCAGCACCGCTGCCGGGACGAGGAAGAAGGTGGCGATCGACCTCATACGCCCACCTCCTCGGCGGGGAGCTCGAGAACGAACCGTGCGCCCGGTTGCCCGTCACGGCGATCGTCCACCCAGACCCGACCACCATGGAGCCGGATGTGCTCGTCGACGAGCGCGAGACCGAGCCCGGCTCCATCGCTCGAGCTGCGCCGCCCGGCTACGGCGCCGCGGGCGAAGCGCTCGAACACGAGCTCGCGCTCCTCGGCGGGGACACCCGGACCGTGATCTTCGACCGTGATCCAGACGTGGCCGATCGGGTCGCCCTCGTTCTCGGCCTCCGACACGGTCACCTCGGGAGCGCCCCCACCGTGGAGGCGGGCGTTGTCGACCAGGTTGGCCACGACGCGCGCCAGACGTCGGCGGTCGCCCTGCATCACCATCCGCTCGCCTCGTTCTGTGACGGTAAGGATCGTGCCCGGCATGCTGCTCACCGCGATCGCCTGGCGGACGAACTCGGCGACGAGCAGGTCCTCGCGGTTGAGGCGGATGGCGCCGGCGTCGAACCGGCTGATCTCGAGCAGGTCCTCGACGAGGCCTTGAAAGCGAGAGACGTCGCTCACGAGCAGGTCGAGCGCCGTCTGGGCGCGCTCGGGCATGTCTGGGCGGCGCGCCTGCATCACTTCGACGCTGGCCGCGAGCGTCATCAGTGGCGAGCGCAACTCGTGGCTCACGTCGCTGGCGAAGCGGGCATCGCGCTCGACCTTGGCCTGCAGCGCGGCGGCCATCTCGTTGAACGATGTGGCGAGCAGCTGCAGGTCGTGATCATCGGTCGGCGCAAGCCGCGTGTCGAGACGCCCCCCGGCGATCAGCCGTGCGGCTTGGGCCGCCTCGCCGAGCGGGCGTACCGCCCGGATCGCCGCGAACCAGCCGAGCACGCCACCGAACATGGTGGTGATCAAGCCGCCGAAGAACAACGAGAGGGCCACGCTGTCCAACGTGGTGTTGATGTCGCCGAGGTCGACGAACTCGAAGTAGCTCGCACCTTCGTCGACCAACGGGATGCCGAGCACGATCACGGGCCTGCCATCGATGACGATCGTCATTCGCGCCGCGGTTGCATCTTGGATGACGCGCTGCTGCAGTGCCACTGGGATCTGCTCGGGGAGGTACAACCGAGACCCGACCTCCCAGTTGCCCCGATAGAGGATCACCACGTCTGCGACACCCCGCTCGCTGAGGCGTTCGATGGCCCGGTTCGCATCGACCGGGTCGGACTGGAGGGCCCGGCTGACCTCGCCGGCGTTGCTGGTCGCCGCGGCGACGGCGCTGTTGTCGCGCTGGGTGACCAGGCTGCTCCTGGTGAAGCTGTACGCGGCACCGGCCAGGAACGCGGCGAGCAGCAGCGCGCCGAGCACGAACATCAACAGGATCCGGGTGCGCAGCCCGAGCCGGGGGAGCTTGAACGCCGCGAGCGCCGAGAGCGTTCGCTGCAAACGAGACGGGGCCGGCTCGTCGAGCAGGGTCTCGCTCACGACTGCAGTCGATACCCCAGGCCCCGCACGGTGACGACGTGGCGAGGGTTCGCAGGGTCGGCCTCCACCTTGGTGCGGAGGCGCCTCACGTGCACATCGACGAGGCGCCCATCGCCGAAGTAGTCGTAGCCCCAGACCTTGTCGAGCAGGCTCTCGCGGCTGAACACGCGGCCCGGGTTCTGGGCCAGCTCGCACAGCAGACGGAACTCGGTCTTGGTGAGATGCAGCTCGGCGCCATCGCGCAGCACCTTGCCCTCGTCGGGAACGATCTCGAGGTTGCCGAACGACAACTTTGCGTGGCCGGTGACGATCGGTCGGATCCGTCGGAGCAGCGCCCGGATTCGGGCCGACAGCTCCTTTGGTGCGAATGGCTTGGTCAGGTAGTCGTCGGCGCCCGCTTCCAACCCGGCGACCACGTCGTGGGTGTCGTTGCGGGCCGTGACCATCACGATCGGCACGTCGCTGTTGCGGCGCAGCGTTCGGCACAGCTCGAAGCCGTCGATGCCCGGCAGCATGATGTCGATCAGCACGACATCCGGGGTGGCCCGGGCGAACAGCTCGATCGCCTCCTCGCCGCTGCCGGCCTCGTCGACGATCCACCCCTCGTCCTCGAGAGCAAGTTTCACAGCCGAACGAATCCGCTCGTCGTCTTCCACTGCCAGGATTCGAGTACCCACGGCTCACATGATGGCAGGTGATCCGCCGGATCGGTGCCACCGGTCCGATTCGCCTGTTTCAGCCGGAGCTTCGCTCGATCAGGTCGGCCAGGTCGGCGAACAGCGAAGGATTGGCCACGAGCGCCTGACCGGGTCGGATCGCGCCACCGGAGAAGTCGCCGGTGCGGCACCCGGCCTCGGTTGCGACGAGCTGGCCGGCGGCGAGGCGAGGCCGCGCCGAACCGGCGGACGTCGCGAACGTGGCCGATCATCCGTGCTACCCGAGCGGCCTGCTCGACCCGCCGGGCAGCGACGTAGGAGAAGCCCGTGGCGACGAGTGATGTGGAAAGGTCGGCCGAGCGGCCACACGCGATCGGCACGCCGTTGAGGGTCGCGCCGCCACCGCGTCGGGCCGTGAACAGCTCGCCGAGGGCGGGGGCGTAGACCGCGGCAGCCAGGGGCCCCTCGGCATCGACGGCAGCAACCGACACCGCCCACGCAGGGATGTCGTAGAGGAAGTTGGTGGTTCCGTCGATCGGATCGATCAGCCACGACACCCCGCTCGTTCCGACCGTCGACGATCCCTCCTCGCCGACGATGCCGTCGTGGGGGCGGGTCGCCCGAATCCGGGTGACGAGCAGTTGCTCGCTTGCTCGGTCGAACTCGGTGACCATGTCGGTCGTGGACGACTTGGTCTCGGCCGCGACCACCCCCGCCCGCCGTCCGGCGCGCACCATGTCGCCGGCTTCGATCGCCAGCGAGCTCGC
>VFMC01000278.1:0-6137 GCA_006515795.1 Acidimicrobiaceae bacterium
GATCACCGCCGATGGTGTGGAGGGCCTGTGCGTCTACACCCAGCGCATCGAGTCGATCGGCTGCGACAGCGTGGTCGTGGTCACAGCGCGGCTGCCGGACGACGCCTTGGCCCGCGCGCTCCGCGAGCGCGGCGCCGAGTGGGGAGCCGCAGGCCTCAGCTCGGTCACCGCGGTCGGCGACTCGTGGTGCCCCGGCACCATCGCCGCGGCCGTTTGGGACGGTCGTCGCTTCGCCGAGGAGCTCGACGAGAACCCCGGCGGCGACGGCACGCCGTTCAGGCGCGAGGTGACCGCCATCGCCCCACGTGCGAGGGTGTTTTCGAGCGAGGGAGGGGCGCCAACATCTTCGCCGACCGAGACCTCGCCCGGCGCCTAGGTGGGCTATTGTCGTACACGCTTGACGGGGAGGATGCCCGCTTGGGCGAACCAACTAGGGGAGGGATCCAAGCAATGAGTAGAGAACCAGTTCGAATTCTGGCACCGCTCGGTTTTGCCAACCGGCTCACGCGGCGCCAACTGATCTTCGGTGCGGCCGGCGCGGCCGGCGCCACGCTGTTGATCAGCGCATGTGGTGACGATTCGTCGGATCCGGCAACTTCGGACGCCACCGGGGCCACAGGGGCGCCGATCAAGGCGTCGGGCACGGTCAACCTGTACACATGGGGTGAGTACCACGACCCCGATCTGATCGCCGAGGCCAGCGACACCATCGGCGTCGACATGGCGGTTCAGTTCTATGCCAAGCTCGACAAGTCGAAGCTCCCCAACTGGGGGAACATCGATCCGGTCTACCTAGGCCGTGAGTGGGATCCGGCCAACGAATGGGCGGTACCGCGCGACTGGGGTTCCACGGGCTTCCTGTACGACTCCTCGGTGATCCAGCGCGACCTCGTCACCTGGAACGACTACTTCGATGCGGCCGCCAACGAGGCCAGCGGCCAGACGTCGGCGCTCGACACGTCCGACAACATCCTCGGGCCGTACTTCTGGGCCAACGGCATCAGCTGGAACACCGAGAAGCAGGAAGACCTCGATGCCGCCGAGGCGTTCCTGGTCAACGAGTTCGCGCCGCACATCAAGGCGTTCGACTCGTACCCGTCCACGAAGATCGCCGAGGGCGCCTACTCGCTCTCCGCGGCGTGGAACGGCGATGCCCGTCAGGCCTACATCCGCATTGCCGATGCCGGTGGCGACCCCGAGCCGTGGAAGTGGGTGCTCGGTGCACCGATGACCGAGATCTGGATGGACCACTACGCGATTCCTGGCGACGCCAAGAACCCCGACGGGGCATACGCGTGGATCAACTGGATGCTCGAGAAGCCGATCGCCTTCCGCGACCTGTCCTACATCGGGTACAACATGACCGTGGCCGGCACTCGTGAGCTGGCCGAGGCGGCCAAGTTGGAGCGTCTCGACATGATCTACTTCACCGAGGAGCAGCTCGCCGGGATGGAGGGCGGGATCGTCAACGCCGCCCAGAACCGCAAGGTCGAGATCTACAACAAGGTCAAGGCAGCTGCGGGCGGCTGACCGGAACGCGAACGATGGCCCAAACCGTCACGCAGGCGCCGCCTACCAGGCGGCGCCTGCGCGCTCCGAAGTTCACCCTGGCGATACCCGGCTTCATGTGGTACGGGTTCTTCTACGCGATCCCGGTGCTGTTCATCGTGATCAACAGCTTCGGCTACAAGCCGGATGTCAACGAAAAGGGTGCGGTCCGGCTCGACAAGCTCAGCTTCGACAACTACCGCAACATCTGGACACCGGATTTCCGCGATGTCTTCTGGAACACGATGCGCATCGCCGGCCTCGGCACCCTCGCCTGCATCATCATCGGTCTTCCCGCTGCCTACTTCATCGCGATCAAGGCCAGCCCCAGGGTTCGGGCGCTCATGCTGGTGCTGGTCATCGTGCCGTTCTGGATGAGCTTCTTCGTGCGCACTGCGGCATGGCGCATCGTTCTTGCCAAGAACGGGTTCCTCAGCAGCTTCCTGCTCGACCACGGCTTGCGTGACACCCGGATCGAGTTCCTCGACACCAAGGGCGCCGTCCTTCTCGCCGTGGTCTACAACTACCTCCCGCTGCTGATCTTCCCGATGTTCGTCGCCCTCGACCGGATCGAGCCGGCGATGCGCGAGGCCAGCAAAGATCTGGGCGCCGGCCGGGTGAAGACGTTCCTGTCGGTCACGCTTCCGTTGGCCGCCCCCGGCCTCGCCGCCGGATCGGTGCTGGTCTTCATCCCGCTTGCCGGCGACTACGTCACGGCCACAGTTCTCGGCGGAGCAAAGGGCAACATGATCGGCAACGTCATCTACTCGTTCACGATCGTCAGCCAAGACCAGCCCAAGGGTGCTGCCGCGGCGGTCGTGCTGGTGTTCTTGATCCTCGCCGTGCTCGCCGCCGCGGCAGCGTTGATAACCCTGCTACGGCTGGTGCTCAAGGCCAACCGCCGGGTCGACATCGGGTTCGCGTCGTGAGCGCATCGGTCGCAGTCGTTCCCCGGCGGAGGCACGGACCCGACTGGCCCAGGTTGGCGCTCACGCTGTGGACGGCACTGCTGATCATTTTCTTGATGACACCGATCGTCTACGTGTTCCTCCATTCGATGAACGGCGGCAACAGCTTCAACATCTGGAAGGAGTTCGGTGGGCTCAAGTGGTACCGCGAGCTGCTCGACAACAAGCCGCTGCGCGACACGCTGATCAACTCGTTCAAGGCCGCGATCGGCTCCACGGTAATCGCCGTGATCATCGGTGGACTCGCCGGCGTAGCACTGGTGCGACGGCCCGGAAAGTGGACGGTGGCGGTCATGACGCTGCTGTTCCTGGTGATGGTCACCCCCGAGGTGATCGACGGTTTCGCACTGCTCAGCTGGTTCTTCGAGCGGTTGCCAGACGTCCCGTTCGAGAACGGACTCTTCGCCGTCCGCGGCGGCATGCTGCGGATGTGGATCGGCCATTCGCTGTTCTCCTCGGCCGTCGTCACCTTGATCGTGCGGGCCCGCCTGCAGGGCCTCGACGAGAGCCTCGAGGAAGCCGCCGCCGACCTGGGCGCCACACCGGTGCGCGCCTTCCGCCAGATCACCCTGCCACTGATGTCGCCGGCGCTGATGGCAGGCGCGATGCTGTCGTTCAGCTTCAGCCTCGACAACGTCATCGTCTCGAGCTTCGTCGGCACCGACGCATCCACGTTCCCGCTCTACCTGCTCGGCACGGTGAAGTCGTCCACCAAACCAACGGCAGGCTCGGGGGCGGTGCTCCTGTTCGCGTTCACGCTGATCTTCGCCGCTTCGACGGTGATGGTGATGAGGCGCAGTGGCCAGTCGTCGAGCGAGATCGCCGCGAACCTCGCCGGCTGAGCCGGCCTGACCAGCCCGAGCCGGTCGGGTCGTGGCCTGTGGGGTCGCGGCCGGTGGCGGCACCGCACTAACCTCTGGGGGCAATGCCTCCAAGTACCTCCAACGCCCGCGGTCGACGACCGGTCGGGCACGACGGGCCCCCTCGAATCGCGCTGGCACCCGAGGGAGCCCCCGGCTGGATGGCCGATGCGGTCACCGCCGGCGGCGGGCACGTGGTGTCCCTGGAGGACGCCGAGGGTCTGATCTGGGCGGCGCCCCGCGACCCCGACTCGCTCGAGCGGGTGGTCGAGGACAACCGTCAGCTTGCGTGGGTGCAGCTGCCCTTCGCCGGCATCGAACAGTTCGCTCATCTCGTCGACGACGATCGCAGGTGGACTTGCGCGAAGGGTGTGTATGCGGGGCCGGTGGCCGAACTGGCGCTCTCGCTCGCGCTGGCCGGCATGCGCGGCGTCGGTCACTACGCGCGGCAGCAGTCCTGGGGCCGACCGCTCGGCGCCAACCTGCTCGGCGCCAACGTCACCATCCTCGGCGGCGGAGGCATCACCGAATCGCTCATCCGCCTCCTCGTCCCGTTCGACTGCCGCGTCACCGTGGTGCGCAATCGGGTGCAGGAGATGGAGGGGGTCGACGGTTCGAGGTGATGGAGGGCCACGCCTGGATCGTGAACGTCGCACGTGGCCGTCACATCGTCACCGATGATCTGGTGTGGGCGCTCACCAACGGTGTCATCGGCGGCGCTGCGCTCGACGTGACCGACCCCGAGCCGCTCCCTGACGACCATCCGCTGTGGTCGCTGCCCAACTGCATCATCACTCCGCATGTGGGCAACACGCCCGACATGGCGGTGCCGTTGCTGTCGGAACGCATCGCCGTGAACGTGCGCAGGTTCGCGTCGGGCGACGACTTGCTGGGTCCGATCCACGTCGAACTCGGGTACTGACCGCGGTGGAGCGCGAGCTCGACGCGGCCACCATCGTCGGCCTACTCGCCGACGACTATCGGCGGCGAGCCTTCGCCGCGCTCGAGCTCGGTGCCGACACCATCGACGAGGTCGCGCGGGTCAGCGGGCTCCACGCACGTCGCGTCGCCAAGGCGGTGGGCCGGCTCGCCGAAGCGGGTCTCGTGGTAGACGCCGCAGGATCGCTGCACATCATCGGTGCGGCGTTCCAGCGGGCCGCCCGCGTTGCGCTGGCGCGCCCGGCATCGACCGAGCACGACGACCTGCCCGACCAGGCTCGGCGGGTGATGGCAGCGTTCGTGTCCGATGGCCGCCTGAACGCGATCCCGACGGCGCTCGGAAAGCGGATGGTGATCCTCGACTGGCTCGCCCAGGACTTCGCTCCCGGACGCCGCTACAGCGAACAGGATGTGAACCTCGTCATCGGCAAACGTCACCCCGACACGGCCGCGCTTCGGCGTTACCTCATCGATCACGAGTTCCTCGCCCGCGAGGCGGGGGAGTACTGGAGAATCGGTGGGAGCACCGCCGGGTGAACCACTACGAGCGTCTCGGCGTGAAGCCCACGGCGACCGACGCGGACGTGCGCCGGGCCTATCGTCAGGCCGCCCGCGCCACTCACCCCGACCGTCACGGCGAACGTTCTGCCGGGCAGATGGCCGAGGTGAACGAGGCTTGGCGGGTGTTGGGCGATCGTGACCGGCGCCGAGACTACGACGCCGAGATCGCGGCTGCCGGCGAGCCGGTGGCGAGTTGGTCGTCGCCGTCAGCGCCGGCTGACCCGGCGACACAGGGGTCGGCACCGCCAGCCGCGCCGGTCTACGAGCCGGCCCGGTTCCCTTGGCGGTTCATGGCCGCCATGGCCACGGCCGGCATCGCCATCGTGATCGTCGGTCATCTCCTCACCGACCAGCAACCACCGCCGGCGCCCGATGGCATCTTGCGCAGTGGCGATTGCGTGTCGCTCACGGTGACGTTCGAGGCCTACGAGGTGTCGTGCTCGGTCGAGCACGACGCGGTCGTGTCGGCGCTCATCCCGATCGACCAGGTCTGCCCATCCGGGACCGAGGCGTTCCGCGATCGGCAGGGCCTCGGCACGGCGTGCGTCGTGCGTTCTGATAGCGCCGATCCGTGATCCACCGCCCGGTCGGACGCGCTCGCCGCCGGTGCCCGGAGGTTGCCCGGAGGTTGCCTGGTCGTTGGTGGATCTGGACACCCGCTGCTAGCCTGCGGTTCCCCAACCGGGGCGATTAGCTCAGTCGGCTAGAGCGCCACGTTCACACCGTGGAGGTCGTGGGTTCGAGCCCCGCATCGCCCACCACAAGGCCGTGGAGGCCGTGTCGCCGATCTCGGTGAGGACCGTCTCCCCGCGCCCTGCCGCCAGCTGCAGCACTGCTCTGGCAGCCACGTGGCTGCGCACGAGCCGGAACTGTGACGACGGTGGTACCTCTCTGCGCTCGACGAGGCCGAGCTCGACGAGGCCAGGCAGAACTCGTGAGGCCTGCGCCACGCTGACTCCTGAGAGGCGTGCCAGCGTCCGCAGGTTCAGCTCCGCGGTCGTCTCGACGAGCGCGGCGAGCACCCGCCCTCGGGCGCCGGGGATGACTGCGGAGATCGGGTGGACGAAATCCATGACGATGAAGCACGTACACGTCAGAAATGAATCAGTCGTTCCGTATCTGCCTTGTGTGCAACCGAACGTCTGGCCACCGAGCTCACACGGTTGGCATCGATGCCCACCATGGACGACGTGCTCGCCCGCATCTCTCGCCGGCCCGGTGTCGGCCGACGCTCGACTGGCGCGAGCGCCCGGCATCCACT
>VFMC01000278.1:6177-9070 GCA_006515795.1 Acidimicrobiaceae bacterium
GCCCACCAGGTCGGCCCGGCAGAGTTCATAGAATCTCGACCATCAAGATTCGCGTGCTGCCAAGGAGACACCGTTGCCTCACCATTGCGGTGGGGCTGAGCGGACTTGGCGCTCTCATTGCCGTGGGCGCGTGCTCCAGCGCCGGTAGCACAGCGACCGATGATGGCGAGACGACGGCCGTCAGTTCGTCGACCACGCGGCCATCACCGACCTCGATCGCATCGACGACCATCGCGTCGACGACCATCGAATCGACACTCGCGTCGACGATTCCGCCGCCCGTAACCACCCCGCTCCCCGATGGGCTGCGGTGGTGCGGGTACATCCCGGGTGCGCCGACGGCTCCAGAGCACGCCGATTCGGTGCCCCTCGCGGCCCTACCGGTCGTAGTTCCTGCGATCGCCTCGGTCGCCGCGGAAACCACAGCTCTGCAGCTCGCAACATTCGAGCAGCTCCAGGTTGCGGTCGCCGACAACTACGTCGATCCGCTGTTCAACGGCAAGGATTGGGCGGGCATCGTCGAGCGATACCGCGACATCGTGAACGCAGGTCTCTCCGACGACGACTTCTATCTCGCGATGAATGGCATGGTCAGCGAGCTCGGCGACGGCCATTCTTACGTGCTGAGCCCTGCCCAAGTCGCCGAGGCTGATGCGGAGCTGGCCGGCCGGGTCGACTTCGTCGGCATCGGCGGGTTCTTCCAGCCGATCCCCGAGGCCGGTGGCGCCAGCGTCATCCTCGTCTTCCGCGGCAGCCCCGCCGAGCGCGCCGGGCTGCGTGCCCACGACACCGTCGTCGCCGTGGACGGTGAATCGCCGCTCGGCGTACCACGGGAGAGATGGCAGAATCCGTTCCTCGGCCAGGAGGGCTCCAGCATCTCGATCACTGTGTCGAGCCCAGGCGGGGGAACCAAGACGCTCGACCTCAACCGAGCCCGTGTCGAAGGAGCCAAGCCGCTCGACGTATGCCTCGTGCCAGGGACGAGGATTCGGCGGTGTGGTGATCGACAACCGGATGAACGGCGGCGGCAGCAGCAGCGTCCTCAAACCGATCCTTTCGCTGTTCACCGCGGGTGAGGTCGGCAACTTCCGCAGCAGGAACGCGACCAGGCCATTGATCATCGAGCCGAAAGACGTCAACGGATCGCAGACCGTTCCTGTCGTCGTCCTGGTCGGGGCGCACACCATCAGCTACGGCGAGGTGATGACTGGCATCCTGCAGGCGAATGGGCGAGCGAAGGTGATCGGCCAGACGACGCAGGGCAACGTCGAGACGCTGAATCGGTTCGACCTCGACGATGGCGCGCAGCTGTGGCTGGCCACCGAGACCTTCGACGCGCGAGGAGCGACCTACGGCCCCTGGGAGGACACCGGGATCATCCCCGATCGCGATTTGCGGACTCGCTGGGATCTGTTCGACGAATCCTCGGATCCCGCACTGGCCGCAGCCGTCGAACTGCTCAGCCAATCCTGATCAGCACGGCGATGGATGGCATCTGGCCGGATCAGTGTGACCAGAGTCACAGGATTGGGCCAAACCTCTTGAGATGACCTTGATGGGTGCTTGACGGCACCGATTCTCACGTCGCGTGGAAAGTCGCACGTGATCCGTGGCGAAAGCGGCCACGGTGAGTGATTGGTCCAAAGGATTAAGTCACTTACAGTAGGAGAATGGATTGACAAACCCGACGCTGAGTGGTGATCTGGCAATCGCTTGGCGGCGGACGGAGCCGTCACACGGGAGAGGGCGGCAGCGGCGATGGGCAACGGACGGGTAGCAGGCGACCACGGCGACCACGGCGAGCGGGGGCGAGGCGGGCGGTTGAGCGACCGGTTCTCGTCGCTCAGTCGCCGCGATGTGCTCAAGGCCGGAGTGTTCGCCGGTGCGGCGATCGCACTCCCGGCGCAACGCCTCGTCAGCGCCCGATCGGCGCTCGTCGGACGCATGGCGCAGAGTCAGCTACCGGTGCCGTTCACGATTCCGTTCGCGATTCCGCCCGTGGCCGTGCCGTACCGGACCGATGCGACGACCGACTACTACAAGATCTGGATGTCGCGGGTGGAGGCGGAGATCATCCCGGGCTACCGCACACCTCTGTACGCGTACAACGGCACCGTTCCCGGGCCGACGATCAAGGCAACCCAGGGCCGGCAGGTGAAGGTCCGCCACTTCAACACGCTGCCGGCGGTGCACGAGACGCTCGGCTACGAGCAGTGGACATCGGTGCACCTGCACGGCTCGGCGTCGCTTCCGCAGTACGACGGCTATGCGAGCGATGTCAGCCGTCCCGGCCAGTACAAGGACTACCTCTATCCGAACTTCCAGCCGGCTCGCACGATCTGGTACCACGACCACGGCGTGCATCACACCGCCGAGAACGTGTATCACGGCCTCGCCGCGCAATACCACCTCACCGACCCGGCCGAGCAGGCACTACCGCTGCCGAAAGGTGAGTTCGACGTTCCGCTGATCCTGAGCGACGCGATGTTCAACAGCGATGGTTCGCTGCTGTTCTCGCTCGAGGACGAATCGGGCATGTACGGCGATGTGATCCTCGTGAACGGCCGCCCGTGGCCGGCGATGAAGGTGAAGCGCCGGAAGTACCGGTTCCGTGTGCTCAACGGATGTGTCTCCCGGTCGTTCAGGTGGTCGCTCGACACCGGCGACCCGGTCACCGTGATCGCAACCGACGGGGGCCTCATGCCGAGACCGCAGTCGGTGCAGAACATCCGCCACGGCATGGCCGAGCGCTACGACGTCGTGATCGACTTCTCGAAGTACCGGGCAGGCCGCCGCGTCGTGCTGCGCAACGCAAGCCCGAAGAACAACGAGAACTTCCTCAACACCAACAAGATCATGGCCTTCGACGTGGTCGGCGACGCATTCGATCGGT
>VFMC01000279.1 GCA_006515795.1 Acidimicrobiaceae bacterium
CACTTCGAATCGGAGTGGTGGCTCGATGACAAACTGAGAAGCGTTCCGCACCACTATCACGCTCACGCGCGGACCCGTGGAGACTTCTTCAGACATCCACTACGTCGCGATGCGACGCAGTGATTCAGCAGGGCCGGCCGGTTGGCTTGGTGCGCATTGCATCTCCCTCGTGTGTCGGCGTGGCGCTCGGCCGCTTGGGCGACCCTTCCTCTCCGAGCCGTGGAGACCACGTCAAGGAATGTTCGGGAAACCGTCACGAACGAACGCTGAGCGTCACCGTAGCACGCTCCGTGGCACCCGGCGCAAGGGGAAATCCCGAATTTCTGTCGCACTTCTCCCGCCGAACCCCACGATGGGTGACGGCAAGGGGATTATGGTGGCCGAATGTTCACCGAGGGTAGTCCGGTTCCGAGGTTCTCCTTGACACTTCGAAACGGCCACAGCGTCGGTTCGACCACCCAGAGTGAGAGAAGGGTTTGATGCTTCCACTACCTCGGCCGACCGACCTGATCGCCCATCGCCCTCCGTTCCTGTTCGTCGACGAGGTGCTCGAACTGACGCCCGGGCAGTCGGCTCGCGGCCGATGGGCGCTGAGCGGTGACGAGTGGTTCTTCGCCGGCCACTTCCCCGGCCGCCCCACGCTGCCGGGTGTGCTGATGTGCGAGGCCATCGCCCAGGTCGGCGCGATCGCGGTGCTCAGCGACGAGCGCTTCGCCGGCAAGCTGCCGTTGTTCGGCGGCCTCGATGCGGCGAGGTTTCGCCGTCAGGTCGGCCCAGGCGACACCTTGGAGCTCGCGGTCGAGCTCGGACGGATGTCGAGTCGAGCCGGCAAGGGAGTCGGGCGGGCGCTGCTGGACGGTGCGGTGGCGTGCGAGTGCGAGCTGTTGTTCGTGATCGTCGAGCACTGACCTGAGGATCGCGACGTATGCGCCGAACCGCCGTCAGCGCGGTGGGCCGATGATGACCGTGCCGTTGTGCCCACCGAAGCCGAAGTTGTTCGACATCACCGGGCCAGGCTCCCACGAGCGTGCTACCACGGTGACGAGGTCGATCGGGAACTCGCTGGGTACATCGGTGGTGTTGGCGGTGGGCGGGATCAGCCGATGCTCGATCGACAGCAGCGCAGCGGCGGCTTCGAGCGCTCCGGCGGCGCCGAGCGCGTGCCCGGTGACACCCTTGGTGGATGTCATCGGCGGCATCGAATCGGCGAACACGATCGAGACGGCCTCGGCCTCGGCAGCGTCGTTGAGCGGCGTGGAGGTGCCGTGGGCGTTGATCTGGCGGATGTCGTCGGCGCCGAGCCCGGCGTCGGCCAGTGCCGACCTCATGCAGCGCACTGCGCCGACACCTCCCGGCGCCGGCGCGGTGATGTGATGGGCGTCGGCGTTGCTGGCCGCGCCGAGAATCTCGCCGACGATCGTCGCACCTCGCCCGATGGCTGACTCGTACTCCTCGAGCACGAGCACGGCGGCGCCCTCACCCATCACGAAACCATCGCGGCCGGCGTCGAACGGTTTGCTGACTCCCGTGGAGGACAGCGCCGTCATGTTGGCGAAGCCGGCGATCGCGGTCGGTGTGATGCAGGCCTCGGACCCACCGGTGACCGCTGCGTCGCACATCCCCCACGAGATGAGCCGGGCCGCGTAGCCGATGGCGTGACTCGAGGCCGCGCAAGCGGTGACGATCGTCTCGTTGGGGCCCTTGAGGCCGTATCGCATCGAGATCGCCGCGCCGGAAGCGTTGGCCATCAGCATCGGGATGAGGAACGGCGAGACGCGGCGTTCGCCCTTCTCGAGTCGGATCTGCACCTGCTCCTCGAGGGTGTGGAGGCCCCCGATGCCGGAGGCGAATATCGTGGCGATGCGTTCGTCGGGCACTGCCGGCCGACCGGCATGATCGAACGCCTCGGCCGCGGCGGCCAGCGCGAACTGTTCGACCCGGTCGGCGCGCCGGGCATCTTTCGGGCTGGCGAACCAGGGGAGCGGGTCCCATCCTTCGATCGTCGTGATCTTGCGGTCGGTTATGCCTGGGCCCAACAGGCCCTGCCAGTACGCCGACTTGCCGATGCCGCAGGGTGCGACGACGCCGTATCCGGTGATGGCGACGCGGCGGCCGCGGCCGTCCATCAGAGCTTGCCGATGACCAAGTCGTACGCTTGGCCGACGGTCTCGACGCCCTCGAGCTCCTCCTCGGGCACCTCGACGCCGAACTCCTCCTCCAGTGCCATGACGAGCTCGACGAGGTCGAGGCTGTCGGCATCGAGGTCGTCGCCGAACTTGGCGTCGGGTACGACCTTGGACTCGTCGACCGACAGCACGTCGACTGCGCACTTCTTGAAGCGAGCGAACATTTCCTGATCCACGGGTTCTCCTTGATGTGTGGTGTGTTGAATCTAGTGGCCCATGCCGAGTCCGCCATCGACAGGAACAACGGCTCCCGTGATGTAGGCGGCGTCGGTCGAGGCGAGGAAGGCCACGACGCCGGCGATCTCTTCGGGCGATGCCATGCGTCCGAGGGGCACGGCTGCGGTCAGTTCGGCGAGGCGCTTGTCGCCGAGGGCAGCGGTCATGTCGGTTTCGACGGGACCGGGGGCCACCACGTTGACGGTGATGTTGCGCGAACCGAGCTCGCGTGCGAGCGAGCGGGCCAGCCCGACCAGCCCGGCTTTCGATGCCGCGTAGTTGGCCTGGCCGGCCGAGCCGAGCAGAGCCACGACCGACGACATGAGGATGATCCGGCCGGCCCGGGCGCGAAGCATGCCTTGCGCCGCTCGCTTGCTGACCCGGTAGGCGGCGGTGAGGTTGGTGTCGATGACGGAGGTGAAGCTCGCCTCGCTCATCCGCAGCAGCAAGCCGTCGTGGGTGATTCCGGCGTTCGACACCAGCACCTCGACGGGGCCGAAGTGCGATTCGACCGCAACGAAGGCGGCGTCGACGCTGTCGCCCGAGGTGACGTCGCACGCCACGCCGAACAGCCCGTCGGGCGGCGGCGACGAGTTGTAGGTGACCGCAACCCGATCACCGAGTGCTGCGAACCGGTGGGCGCAAGCGAGCCCGATGCCGCGTGCGCCTCCGGTGATGAGCACTACTCGACTCATGCACCACCCCACCGCAGCACGGCGCTGGCGGCGGTCATGCCGGCACCGAAGCCGACGAGAAGGACGAGATCGCCGGGCTGCACCCGTCCGGCGTCGAGTGCGTCGCACAACGCCAGCGGCACAGACGCCGACGACGTGTTGCCGGTGTTGTGCAGCACCGTGGCCCGCTTCTCCTCGGCGATGCCGAGTCGTTCGCACGCGGCCTGGATGATGCGGATGTTGGCCTGATGCGGTACGACGAGTGCGATCTCGG
>VFMC01000280.1:0-5917 GCA_006515795.1 Acidimicrobiaceae bacterium
TCATCGACGACGTCACCCGCACGAGCCTGCCGTTCGATCCGTCGTTCATCACCGACCAGGCCCGCGTCCGGGCCGTGTTCTACGGACTAGGAGCCGACGGCACGGTCGGCGCGAACAAGAACACGGCCAAGATCGTCGGCACGAACACCGATCTGCACGTGCAGGCGTACTTCGTCTACGACTCGAAGAAGTCGGGCTCGATGACCGTGAGCCACCTGCGCTTCGACCCGAAGCCGATCGAGAGCACCTACCTCATCGACCGGGCCACCTTCGTCGGGGTGCACCAGTGGAACTTCCTGGACCGGCTCGATGTGCTGAGGGTCGCCGAGGCCGGCGCGATCGTGCTGCTGAACAGCCCGCACCGACCCGAAGACACCTGGGACGCTCTGCCCGTCCCGGTTCAACAGGCCGTGCTCGACAAGGGGTTGCGCTTGTACACGATCGACGCGGCCGCCGTGGCGAAAGCCGCCGGTCTCGCCGGGCGGGTGAACACGGTGATGCAGACCTGCTTCTTCGCGCTGTCGGGTGTGCTGCCGACCGAAGACGCGATCTCCGAACTGAAGCTCGCGATCAGTACCACCTACGGCTCGCGCGGTTCGCTGGTCGTCGAGCGCAACATCGCCGCGGTCGACACCACGCTCGCCAACCTCCACCCGGTGCCACTCGGCGCCTCGGTCACCTCGACCGTGCAGATGCGGCCGACCGTCCCCGCCGGCAGCACCGACTTCGTGCAGCGGGTGCTGGCCAGGATCCTTGCCGGCGACGGCGATCTGCTGCCGGTGAGCGCGCTGCCGGCCGACGGCACCTTCCCCACCGGCACGTCGAAGGTGGAGCGCCGAACGATCGCCACCGAGATACCGATCTGGGAAGCCGACCTGTGCATCGACTGCGGGAAGTGCGCCATCGTGTGCCCGCACGCGGCGATCAGGATGAAGGTGTACGAGCCGGCCGCCCGACCGTCGGACAGCACGCTGAAGACGAAGTCGTTCCGGAGCCGGGAGGTACCCGGGCTCGCGCTCACCGTGCAGGTCGCACCCGACGACTGCACGGGTTGTGGGCTGTGCGTCACGGCCTGCCCGGCACACGACAAGAGCGAGGTCAAGCGCAAGAGCCTCAACCTCCGTCCGATCGAGGAGCACCTCGAGGCCGAACGTCTCGCCTGGGACGAGTTCCAGAGCGTCGAGTCGGCCGATACGGCCCGGTTCGACCCAGCCTCGGTGAAGACCAGCCAGCTCCGGCAACCGCTGTTCGAGTTCAGCGGAGCATGCTCGGGTTGCGGCGAGACGCCATACCTGAAGCTGCTCACTCAACTGTTCGGCGACCGGCTGCTGATCGCCAACGCAACCGGGTGCAGCAGCATCTACGGCGGCAACCTGCCCACCACCCCGTACACCGTCGACGACGCCGGGCGGGGACCGGCGTGGAGCAACAGCCTGTTCGAGGACAACGCCGAGTTCGGGTTGGGCATCCGCCTCGGCTACGAAGCCCACCGCCGCGCCGCGGTGGAGCTGCTCCAGTCGCTGCGGGCGGAGCTGGATCCGTTGCTCGTGAAGGCGATCGTCGAAGCGGTCGACGATGTTGACGATCACGGGATTCGCGATCAACGTGCCCGCGTCGAGTCGCTGAAGTCGGCCCTCGGCCAACTCGGCTCCGATCAGGCGGCGAGGTTGCTCGAGCTGTGCGGCGCGCTCGTGGGGCGAAGCGTGTGGATCGTCGGTGGCGATGGATGGGCCTACGACATCGGTGCCGGCGGCCTCGACCACGTTCTCGCCAGCGGACGCAACGTGAACATCCTCGTGATGGACACCGAGGTCTACTCGAACACCGGTGGCCAGGCCTCGAAGGCAACCCCACGCGCCGCCGTCGCCAAGTTCGCCGCTGCCGGCAAGCGCACGGCGAAGAAGGACCTCGGCCTCGGGGCGATGAGCTACGGCGACGTCTACGTCGCCCAAGTGGCGCTCGGGGCCAGCGACGTGCAGACCGTGAAGGCGATGCTCGAGGCGGCGGCCTGGCCGGGAGTGTCGGTGATCATCGCCTACAGCACGGAGCTCGACAGCGCAGCACCAACCATGCCATACGCCGAGTTCGCCGCCAGCGAGGCCCGCTTCGCGATGCTGCAACGCAGCGATTCGGCGCGCGCCGCGCACCTGCTGAAGTTGGCCGAGTCCGACGCCGTCGATCGCTGGTCGTACTACCGCCAGATGGCAGGGCTCGAACGTTCGGCGCCGGCCCATGCCCAGGCAGCCACACTGGCCGACAGCGAGGACGAGACATGATCGATCTCACCACGACGTACATGGGGCTCGAGCTCTCCAGCCCGCTGGTCGCCTCGCCCGGGCCGGTCACCGGCGATCCGTCGATGTGGGCGCGACTCGAGGCCGCCGGCGCCGGAGCGATCGTGCTTCCGTCGTTGTTCGAGGAGCAGATCGAGCACGAAGCGTTCGCCGTCGACTACGCGCTGGGCCACGGCACCGACTCGTTCGCCGAGGCGCTCGACTACCTGCCCGAGCTCGACGGTGTGCGCGGCGGCCCGGAGCGCCACCTCGATCTTGTCGCCGCGGCAAAGGAGTGCCTCGGGATACCGACCGGTGATCGCGAGTTTGAACGGGGTGTCGTCGGGTGGGTGGGTGCGCTACGCGCGTTTGCTCGCTGCGGCCGGCGCCGACGCGATCGAACTGAACCTCTACGACACCGTCACCGACCCCACCGCGACCGCGCACCAGGTCGAGCGACGCTACGTCGACTTGATCGAGGAGCTGAAGGCCGAGATCTCGGTGCCGCTCGCGGTGAAGATCGGGCCCTGGTTCACCGCGCTGGCCCAGACCGCCGTGTCGTTCCGCATCGCCGGAGCCGATGGGCTGGTGCTGTTCAACCGGCTCTACCAACCCGACATCGATCTCGACACGCTCGAGGTACGGCCGAGGTTGCAGTTGTCGACATCGTCGGAGCTGCGCCTACCGCTGCACTGGATCGGTGTGCTTCGCGGCGTCGTCGACCTGTCGCTGGCGGCCAGCACCGGCGTGCACACCGGTCGCGACGTGCTGAAGCTGTTGCTGGCCGGTGCCGACGTGGTGATGACGACGAGCTCGCTGCTGCTCCACGGTCCCGAGCACCTTGTCGAACTACGTCGCGAGATGGTGGCTTGGATGGAAGAACGCGACTACGACAGCGTCGATCAACTACGCGGCAGTGTCAGCCGCAGCAACGTCCCCGACCCGGAGGTCTACGACCGTGCCAACTACTTCCAGACGCTGCACAGCTGGATCTGAAGCCTTGAACGACTTGCAGCCTCCGGCCATGATCCACCGCGATGCGGGCTGCGGCCGGCGGGTGATCCGGTGAACGACCGCGTTCGCCGTCGCCGCGCCGCGCAGCGCCGGGCGCGGTTGGTGCGTAGCGCGCTGGTCGCGCTGGTCGCGGTCGTGGTGGTGGGCGTGGTCGTGGTGATCGCAGTGTCGAGCCGCGGATCCGAGGCCGATGGACCTGTGCTGAGCGACGCGGCGCGGCAGGGCCAGCAGTTGGCAGTGCAACGGAGCTGCGTCGGATGCCACGGCCGCGATGGCGAGGGTGGCGTGGGCCCCGCATGGGTGGGCTTGTACGGCTCGACGGTCACCCTCGACGACGGTTCCACCGTCGTGGCCGATCGCGCATACCTGCTCGAGTCGATCCGCGACCCTCGGGCCAAGCAGGTCGCAGGCTACGGCAAGATGCCGGTCGACTCGATCGGCGATGCCGACATCGCCGCGATCGTCGCCTACATCGAAGAACTGGCGAGCCCCTCCGCGGCCACCCCTCCCTGACAAGTGGCGACCGTGGCGACAGTGGAGACCCCGAGGTTGACAACCCGCCGTCAGAGGCGATAAAGATGATCAAGTAAGTCAACATTTGGTCGGAGTCGCCCGTGGTCGTTCCCATCGCAGTGCCCATCGCAGTGCCCATCGCGGTGCCCATCGCAGTGCCCATCCCAGTGCAGTCGAACCGTGATCGCCCGGCGATCGTTCTCGCCGCACCTGCGTGCGAGATGCGCAGCACCCGGCCGGCCGTGTCCGGCCCTGCGGTCGAACTCGGTGACGTCACCAAGGTGTACGGCGCCGGCGCTTCGGCCGTGCTCGCGCTCGACCGTGTCTTGCTCACCGTCGAGCGCGGCGAGTTCGTGTGCATCGTCGGCGCTTCGGGGTGCGGGAAGTCGACGTTGCTGTCATTGGTGGCTGGGCTCGATCAGCCTTCGGCGGGGTCGGTGCAGGTTCGTGGCCGCACCGCGCTGATGTTCCAGGAGTCGGCGCTGCTCCCCTGGCGTACGGCGGTAGGCAACGTCGAGCTGGCCCTGAAGTTAAACGGTGTCGCCCGGGCCGTGCGGCGGGCTCGGGCGCTCGAGCTGGTGGCACTGGTCCGGCTGTCGGAGTTCGCCGACAAGCGACCGCACGAGTTGTCCGGCGGCATGCGTCAACGGGTCGCCCTGGCCAGGGCACTCGCCCAGGACGCCGAAATACTGTTGATGGACGAACCGTTCGGTGCTCTCGATGCGATCACCCGCGACGTTCTGCACGACGAGATCGAGCGGATCGCCGCCGAGCGGGCCCTCACGGTGCTGTTCGTCACCCACAACGTGCGCGAGGCGGCGCGCCTGGGCGACCGCATCGTGCTGCTATCGAGCCGGCCGGGCCGCATCGTGGACGAGTTCGGTGTTCCCGTCGAGCGGCCGCGGCGAATCGAGTCGCCCGAGATCGCCGGCATCGCCGCATCGGTCACGGTGCGCCTCCGCGAGGAGGTGCGCCGTCATGCGAGCTGACCTCGCCGGCGACGAGATCCGTCCGGCATCGGCGACCGCCGGCGACGTGCTCGATCGCGAGCTCTCCGGCCTCGATCACCTCGAGCTGGCCTTTGCCGCGCGGGTGCCGCGCCGCCGGCGGGTGTGGCAGTCGGCCTGCCCGAAGGTCGCCGCAGTCACCTTCGTGATCGCCGTGTGGCAGGTGCTGGTCTGGCGCGAATGGCGACCTGAAAACCTGCTGCCATCCCCGACGAGTGTCGGCGGGCGGCTCTGGGACGACCTCGGCGACGGCGATCTCTGGCGCGCGCTCGGCACCACGATGCGACGGGCGCTGGTGGGCTTCGGTGCTTCGGTGCTGATCGGTGGCTCGCTCGGCCTCGCCGTCACCAGGTTTCGGTGGTTGCGCATCGCCGTCGGTTCACTGATCACCGGCATGCAGACCATGCCGTCGATTGCCTGGTTCCCGTTGGCGATCCTGTTGTTCCAGCTGAGCGAGCAGGCGGTCACGTTCGTCGTGATCCTCGGTGCGGCGCCCTCGATCGCCAACGGCATCATTGCCGGGGTCGACGGCGTCGCGCCGATCCTGCGCCGGGTCGGCAATGCGATGGGAGCCGGGAATGTGGCCATGTACCGTGACTTCATCGTGCCCGCGGCGATGCCGGGGGTGATCGCCGGGATGAAGCAGGGCTGGGCGTTCTCGTGGCGCAGCCTGCTGGCCGGCGAGCTGCTGGTGGCGATCCCCGGCGCGTCGGCGCTGGGCGCGCGGCTGCAGTCGGCCAGGAAGCTCGGCGACGCCGTGGGGCTGCTGTCGACGATGGTGGTGATCCTCGTCATCGGGGTTCTCGTCGACGGCCTGGCGTTCCGGCGGATCGAGCGATCGGTGCTGCGCCGTCGCGGCTTGGTCGGCGAGCACTAGCCGACGCCGGCTGGAGCGGTGGGCTGCACGGGCGTTTTCCCGCGGGAAAACGGTTGGTGCTGTTGGCGACGTCGAGCTGCAATCCGGCGGAATCGTCAAGGTTTCGTCAAGCGCCAAGTTCCTGCGTGACGAGGTCACCCGACCACGGACGGTCATTGCTGCGGGCGGTCGAGCAACAATCGACCGGCGGCACCACGACCAATGGCTGCACCACTCACTCCCCTCTCTCCGCT
>VFMC01000280.1:5946-9786 GCA_006515795.1 Acidimicrobiaceae bacterium
CCCGGCTCCGAGCGCACCGGCGAGAGCGCAGCCGGCGAGACGAAGAAGGGCCTGAACCAACGTTTCAGCGTCGGCCGGCTCGTGAAGGTCGAAGTGGTGATGGGCTTCTCGCGGCAGCTGTCGTCGTTCCTCGAAGCCGGGATTCCCATCGTGTCGGCACTGGAGATCGTCGCCGAGGAGACCTCTTCGACCGACATGCGCAAGGTGATCGAGGAGATCCGTTCGTCGATCCTGCGCGGCGCGAGCTTCGCGGACGCCGTCGACGCACATCCGGACGTGTTCCCGAACTACTACCGGGCGATGGTCCGCTCGGCCGAGTACACCGGCAACATCGACGTGATCCTCACCCGGTTGACGGGCTACCTCGACCGCGACATCAATGCACGCAAGGAGGTGAAGAGCGCCCTCACCTATCCCGTGTTCGTGCTCTGCCTCGCGTTCGTCGCCATCGGCGCGATGTCGATCTTCGTGCTCCCGAAGTTCAAGGACATGTACGCGAGCCTCGGGGCCGACCTGCCGCTACCGACGCGCATGTTGCTGTCGTTCACCAACTTCACCACGACGAAGTGGCCGCTGATCCTCATCGGGTTTGCCGGCACGATCGTGCTGACGCTGCTGGTCTTCGGTGGCAACCGCAACAAGGCCCGCCGCGACCGACTCCTGCGCCACGTCCCGGTGCTCGGCAACCTGTTCGACCTCATCGCCCTCGAACGGTTCTGCCGGGTCCTCGGCGCCCTCGTGGAAGCGGGCGTCCCACTCCCGTCCGGGATCGAGGTCTCGGCTGCCAGCACCAACAACTCCTACTTCGAGGCGAAGTTGGCCGCCGTCAAGGACACCGTCGTGCGCGGCGGTGGGCTGTCGGCGCCCGTCACCGAGTCGGGAGTGTTCCCAACCGCCGCCAGGCAGATGATCCGCGTCGGTGAGCAGACGGGCTCGCTCGGCGTGCAGCTCTCCAAGGCTGCCAACTACTACGAGCGAGAGCTCGGCTTCTCGATGAAGAAGGCCACTGAGCTGTTCCAGCCCGCGGTGATCCTCTTCGTCGGCTTCTTCGTCGGCTTCATCGCCGTCGCCCAGGTCGCCGCCATGTTCAGCATCTTCCGCCAGATCAGGTGAGCGAAAACAACCGCCGAATCAAACCACCGTCGATTCGTCGACATCAATCAACAAGGACAGGAACAAAACCATGAACCACAAAGCTCAAATGGACAGCGAAGTGCTGACGGTGACCGCACACGATCGTCGCGACGGGGGCTTCACCCTCGTCGAGATCCTCGTGGCCATCGTTCTCGTCGGCATCCTCTCGGCCGTTGCCGTACTCGGCATCAACGGCTTGACCAGGAGCGGCAGCAACTCGGCGTGCACGGCCTCGGGCGACGCAGCGCCACCCCGCCGCTGTTGGTGCTCCCCAGCCAGGCGGCGATCGTCGGTGCTGTCGGCACGAGCCGCATCGTGCGCCAGGGAACTTCCTGGACGTTGACGATGAACCTGCCGGCCGCCGGCAGCACAGCAGGGCCGACTTTCACCTGCACCACCCCCTGATCCGGGGCCACTGCATCGTCCGCTCGGGCTCCTCGTGGGCCCGGGCGGACGCTGTCGCAGCGGCATGGGTCTCCATCATCGAGAGAGCGAGGCAGAGATGCGAACTTGCAGGGATCGAGGTGAGTCGCTCGTGGAGGTGATCCTCACGATCGTCATCATCAGCGTCACCGTGACGTCTCTCATCGCCGGGCTCAGCACGGCGGCCAGCGCCACCAACATGCACCGCGAGCACACCACGACCGACATGGTGATCCGCAACTACGCGGAGGCCACCAAGCTGGCAGTGCAGGGATGCGCAGTGGGTGGTCGGTTCACCGTCGTCTACACGCCTCCGACCGGGTACACCGCCAGCGGTGCGGGCGGCGGTTGCCCTCCGGTGTCCAGCGCGCAGGTGGTGAGCCTGACCGCCCGGTCGCCGTCGGGCGTAGTCAAGACCCTCCAGATCGGCATCCGCACACCATGAATCGCCACGCCGACGACACATGTGCCGCCGGGCAAGGTCGCTCGGGAGATGCCGGCCGAGATCGTGGCGCGGCGCTGATCATGGCGATCTCTTTCGTGGTCGCGATCGGCGCGCTCACCGGCGGGCTCGCCGGTCTCGTCTCGTCGACTGCCAGCCGGCGCGCACCGATCGAGATGAACCGCAACCTGCAATACGCCTCGGATGGGGCGATCGAGGATGCGATCGGTCGCGTTCGCATGCTTGCCGATCCGGCGGTGGAGCCGTGCGTGTCGGCGGTGCAGAACCACTACTCGAGCACGCTCAACGGTGTGACCGTAAGGGTCGATTGCATCAACGCGTTCGGCGTCATCTCAGGACCCGCCGGCTCGGTGGTCGAGCAACGCAACGTGATCTTCGAAGCTTGCGCCGATGCCGGGGTGCGGTGCGGTGGTGCCACAGCGCCGGTGATCATGCGTGCCCAGGTGAACTTCGAGCTCAGCCCGGCGAGAGCCGTCACCCGCACCTACATCCAGACCTGGAGCGTGCGCCCGTGACTGGCCGAAGGCGCGACGCTGACCGTGCCGACAGCGGGTTCACGCTCGCCGAGGTACTCATCGCCGTCGTTCTGAGCGGCATGCTCGTGAGCGGCGTGGTGGGTGCCTTGGCGACGTCGTTCAACGTCTTCAACAACAGCGTCGCGACCATCGCCGAGTCGAGCGATGCCGACGTGATCGCCACGCTGCTGATCCAGGATGCGCAATCGGCCGGAGGCATCGATGTCACCACCGCCGATACCGACCCCTCGCTCGGGATCTCGCTCACCGACGACGGCGGCTGCACCGCTGCCGGCACCCTGGTGGTGCGCTTCAGCTGGCTCGATGCCGTCGACCGCGGACGCCGCGTGGCCACGTATGCGCGCACGCCGGCGAACGCGCTGGTTCGCCGTTCGTGCGTGAGCGGACGCCCCCCGAGCGACGCGATCGTCGGCTCCGCGGTGAGCTCGGCGATCGCCACCTGCACGCCCGTCGCGAACTGCACCGGCTCGCCGACGGGCATCTCCTTGGCACTGCTCGGCTCCGGTCAGAACCCGTCGTCCTACACGGTCAAGGCCACGACGCGAAGTCGCCCCCAGGTGCGCTCGGCGCCATCGGCCCCAACGGTGGCGTTCAGCGTGTTCGGCGACAGCAGGAACCCGGAGTGCCCGAGCATCGATCTTGCCAGGCGGGCGATGGTGACTGTCGTCGGCGAGCTCGTCGCGGCATCCACGGCATGCCGCAACGGACCGATCGGCGGCACCCCGGCCAACCTCCGGGCCACGACGATCAGGACCGTCGCCGACCTCGCCGATCCCCTGGCCGGCCTGCCACCGCCGGTGGCCAACTGCTCGGGTGCGGCCGCTGATCCAACCCCGGTCGGCAGGAACGCCGGCTCGCCGACGGTCTACCGGCGGCGGATCACGATCGGTAGTGACACCGTGTTCGATCCTGGCGACTACGTGTTCTGCAACGGCATCAACCTGCAACGCGGGGCGAAGCTCTCGGGGAACGGTGTGCTGTTGTACCTGGCTGGTTCCAGTTCGGAGCTCCGCGGCGTGCTCGACCTCACCCCGCCGTCGTTCGGGCCGCGGGCCAACGTGGCGATCTGGGCTTCATCGTCGAGAACGACGATCTCCGGCGGCCAGGAGGCGAGCTTGATCCGCGGCATCGTCTACTCGCCGACGGAGGAGCTGCGCTTCGACCTCGACCGGCCGATCAACGTCGCCGCGATAGTCGCCTCAGAAATCAGGTTCGACGAAACCGGTTCGATCCGGATCGGGCCTGTGCCCACGCTCATCGTGCTGCCGGGCTCCCTGCCGGTCG
>VFMC01000281.1 GCA_006515795.1 Acidimicrobiaceae bacterium
CATCGGCGAGCTCGAGCGTGACCTTCCCCTGCCGCACCGTCTGAACCGTCGAGGGCTCCATTGCCGGCGGGCAACCCCTCGCGCCTACGCTCGGTTGATCACGTCCTGGAGTCGTCTGCGGACGGTACAGAGGAGGCATCGGTCATGGCTGGTTCGTACATCGTCGCCGGAGCACGCACACCGATCGGCAAGATGAGTGGCGCGCTGGCCAGCTTCAGCGCCGCCGATCTCGGCGCGTTCGCGATTGCCGAGGCACTCACCCGGGCCGGTGTCGCACCCGAAGAGGTCGAGCACGTGATCATCGGTCAGGTGCTGACGGCAGGCCAGGGTCAGGTGCCGTCGCGGCAGGCCGCGGTGAAGGCCGGCATCCCGATGAGCGTGCCGAGCGTGAACATCAACAAGGTCTGCCTGTCGGGTTTGAACAGCATCTACCTCGCCGACCAGATGATCGCCGCCGGCGAGGCCGACATCGTGGTGGCCGGTGGAATGGAGAGCATGACCAATGCGCCATACCTGGCGCAGGGCGCGCGTGGCGGCTTCCGCTACGGCAACACCGAGCTCGCCGACGCGATCATCAAAGACGGTCTGTGGTGCGCGTTCGACGCGTGCCTGATGGGTCTCGGCACCGAGCGGTACACCGGCGGTGGCATCACCCGCGAGCAGCAGGACGACATGGCGATGAAGTCGAACGAGCGTGCCGCGAACGCCATCAAGGACGGCCGCCTGGCCGACGAGATCGTGCCGGTGAGCATCCCCCAGCGCAAGGGCGAGCCGATCCTGGTGGAGACCGACGAGGGTGTGCGCCCCGGCACCACGATGGAGAGCCTCGCCGGGTTGAAGCCGGCGTTCGACAAGGAAGGCACCATCACCGCGGCGAACGCTTCGCAGATCAGCGACGGCGGCTCGGCAGTCGTGATGATGAGCGAGAAGGCCCTCAACGCCCGCGGCATCACGCCGCTCGGTCAGGTGGTGAGCTACGGGATGGTCGCCGGGCCGGACAATGCGTCGCTGCTGCACCAGCCGAGCCGGGCGATCATGAAGGCGCTCGACCGGGCCGGCAAGACCGTCGGCGATGTCGATCTGTTCGAGATCAACGAGGCGTTCGCGGCCGTCGGCATCGCCTCGATGGCCGAGCTCGGCATCACCGACGAGGTGGTCAACGTGAACGGCGGGGCGATCGCCCTCGGGCACCCGATCGGCATGAGCGGCAACCGATTGGCCCTCACGGTGCTGCACGAACTTCGCCGTCGCGGCGGTGGACTCGGTGCCGTCGCCCTATGTGGCGGTGGCGGCCAGGGCGACGCACTCGTGGTGCGCACCGTCTGATCGGAGGCGTCCCGTGAGGCCGCGCCTGGCCGACGTCTGTCCCCACCCGAAGATCTGGGCCGATCCCGTCTCGGCGGCCGAGAAAACATCGGCCCAGATCTTGAAACATCCGTGAGTCGCCGCCCGGCCAAGAAAGCGGTTGACACAATTCCGTCATCGTTGTAATGTAATCGACACATAGCGATCACTGATCGCAACATTGATCTGGGGTGCCGCCTCTGGAGCTGGCCCGTCCGCCCGCTACCAGGTCCAGGGGTGGTACCCCCGTTACGTTTTCCGGTCAGGCCGACACGTCGCGGCGGCCCTCCAGGGCCCGGCCGAGGGTCAGTTCGTCGGCATACTCGAGATCGCCGCCCACCGGCAGGCCGCTGGCGATGCGGGTGACCCGCACTCCGAACGGCTTCAGCATCCGGGCCAGGTACATCGCCGTGACCTCCCCTTCGGTGTTCGGATTGGTGCACAGGATCACCTCCTCGATTCCCTCCGGATCGATGCGGGCGAAGAGCTCGGTGACCTTCAGCTGCTCTGGGCCGATGCCGTCGAGCGGACTCATCGCCCCGAGCAACACGTGGTAGCGACCACGGAACTCACCCGTGCGTTCGATCGCCATGATGTCGCGCGCCTCTTCCACGACGCACAAGACCGTCGGGTCGCGGCGGTCGTCGGCGCAGATCGGGCAGAGCTCGGCGTCGGCGATGTTCCAGCAGCGTGCGCAGAAACGCACCTTGGCCTTGGCCTCGGTGAGCGCCGCCGCCAGCCGATGGACCTCGTCGGACGAGGTTTTGAGCAGGTGGAAGGCGATGCGCTGAGCCGACTTCGGCCCGATGCCGGGCAGCCGGCCGAGCTCGTCGATCAGCACCTGCACCGGCGTGGTGTACGACGCCGCCATCAGCGCCGCTCGTCGATCAGTTCCGACCCCGGAAAGGCTTGGGCGAGGCGCTGGATCGGCGTGACCACGGATTCGGGAGGGGCATCGACGAGATCGTCGAGATCGATGTCCTCGTCGGCATGAGCTGCACCCGCGGGATGCAGCGCGACGACGTTGCTCGTCGATGACGAGTGCCCATCGGTCGTGTCGTGATCGTCGCCCGTGTCGCCCGATTCGGTGACGATCAGCAACTCGACCGCGCCGCCGACGAGGGCGGCCACGGCGGCTTCGACGGTGCCGCGATGCTGTTCGCAGCGGGCACGATGAGCATCGTTCGGAGCACCGAGGGCGAGCCGGCCGTCGCGGGCGCCGAGCAGCTTCGGTACCGAGTAGATCGCTCGTACCAGCGGCTTGAGAGTCGGGACGATGTCGGCGGCCCAGCGGGCAACCGCCTGGTCGAGGGAGGAGCCGGCAGCCAACGCCGACGGTGCCGGCGCGATCACATCGGCAGCCGGTGCATCGGCGGGCGCCGGTGGTGTGTCGACGATGGCTGCTGCGGCAAGTGGGGCTGCGACAAGTGGGGCTGCGACAACAGGTGGAGCGGCGACGGCAGCGGCAGGTGACTGGCGTCGCGCCCCGCCGCCGAGCTGCACGCGACCGGTGGCGGGATCGAGCGGAGCAGCGGGCACGGCAGCACCGCCACCGGCGGCCACCAGCTTCTCCAGACGCTCGATGCGATCCATCAGCGCTCCTATGTCGCTCGCCGCAGCTTCGTGGGTGAGTTGAACGAACGCCACCTCGATCAGAAGCCGAGCATCGGGAGCGTGGCGCATCTCGATGAGGATCTCGCCGAGCTTCTCCATCGCCCGCACCACCCTCGCCGCGCCGAGGCGACCGGCCTGTTCGGCCACCACCGCGGCCTTCTGATCGGGAAGGGCCACGAGCTCGGGTGCCATCAGCGACAAGAAGCAGTCGCGCAGGTGGCCGACGATGTCTTCGGTGAGCGAACGAGGATCGCGCCCCTGCTGAACGGCGAAAGCCACAGCTGTGAGCGCACGGCCGGGATCGTGCTCGATGAGCGCCTCGACGAACTCGTCGTAGCGAACGACATCGAGGTCGTCTTGCTCGAGCGACGCCTCGATGGCCGCCTCGCTGACGACGAGCCCGGCGTCCTCGACGACCCACCTGATGTGGGCCTCGAGCTCGTCCATCGGCAGCAGGTGGAAGCGCAGGTGCTGCGTACGGCTGCGAATGGTCTCGCTGACCTTCTGCGGGTCGGTGGTGGCCAGCACGAACACCACGTGCGGGGGAGGTTCCTCGAGGGTCTTCAGCAAGGCCGCCTCGGCCTGCTTGGACAGCATGTGCACCTCGTCGAGGATGTACACCTTGTGGCGCCCTGGGGTGCCGAGAGATGCCTTCTCGATCAGGTCGCGCATGGCATCGACACCGTTGTTGCTGGCGGCATCGAGCTCGTGAACGTCGTAGCTGGTGCCGCGCTGCACGGCCACGCAGGAGTCGCACTCGCAACACGGCTCACCGTTTTCGGCCTGCTCGCAGTTGAGCACCTTGGCCAGGATCCGCGCCGAGGTGGTCTTGCCGGTGCCGCGAGGACCCGAGAAGAGGTAGGCCTGGCCCTCGCGGTGGTTGATCACCGCATTGCGCAACGCCCGAACGATGTGTTCCTGACCCCGGATCTCGCTGAATCGCTGGGGTCGATATCGGCGGTAGAGCGCTTGCGTTGCCATCGTGGCCGAGCCTACTCAGCTTCCTCGACAGCCGGTCCTGGCACGGCACGGTCCGGACGTGAGTGAACCGAGATCGAGCCGTCGACGTCGAAGGCGGCCGCGAGCGGGCGTACTCACTACGCTGGCAGCACATTGAACGGGAGGACATCATGAATCGTCGACGGATCGCGGCCGCCGGTGCCGTAGCAGTCCTGGCACTCACCGCCTGCGGAGGAAGCAGCGGCCCGAGCGCACTGTCGGAGGAGGACTTCATCGACGACTTGACCGACCTGTGCGAGGACACCAAGAAAGACCTCGACAAGATCGACTTGCCCGAGGACGTTGCCGACATGGAGCGGTTCGCCGGCGACAT
>VFMC01000282.1 GCA_006515795.1 Acidimicrobiaceae bacterium
CGTCGGCGATCGCCTCCCTGGCGAAGGCGAGCGGTGTGCTCCACGGATCGATCAGGTGCTCGCCGGGCACGATCATTCCCCCGACCACTCCCGGGCCGAGGTGCGGCTCCAGCCCCCTCGTGGTGGCCGCATCGATCACCTCGGCGTGGATGTAGCCGTTGGCGATCGCCTTGCTGTGGAGCGAGTCGAGCGATGCAGCCTGCTGGTCGTCCCAGGCCACCAGCACGGCACCGGTCTCCTCGATCGAGACGCCCACAGTCGGCGCATACCGTCGGAGCAGCTCGTAGCCGCGGGCAACGAGACGCGACTCCACCGATCCGCGTACCGCGTCGAAGCCGGTGTGCAGGATCGCGGTGTTGGCCTTGCTGGTGCCGGCGCCGACGTCGCCGTTGCGTTCGAGCAACACCACGCTGGCGCCGGCCAGCGCGAGCAGCCGGGCGACAGCGCAGCCGACAACGCCGCCACCGACGACCGCGACATCGGCGGGATGATCAGAGGAGCCCGTCGCGACCTCGGCGCTCACAGCGACATCGTTGCATCTGCAACTACACGCCAACGGTGCAACCGGTCGGCGGCCTCGTCGGGCCCGATCTGTGGCGAGACCGTGCGCTCGGGTTGCCACGCCAGCGCCTCCGGTCGAGCCGACCCGGGCACGGTCGGGTGCAACCCCAGCTCCGCGAACGCTGCCGCGCCGAAGGCGGTCGCATGCGGCGACGGGTACACCTCGAGCGGCACCTGCGAAAGGTCGGCCTGGAGCTGCAGCAACAGCGAGCTGCGGGTGAGCCCGCCATCCACCCGTAGACGGGTCATCGGTGCGCCGAGGTCACTGGCCACGGCGTGGCCGAGCAGCGCCACCTGCGCGGCGATGCCCTCCACTGCGGCCCGTACCAGGTGCGCCCGCTCGGTGCCCAACGACAGACCGGTGAACGCAGCACGGGCCTCCGGCCGCCAGTACGGAGCGGCGAGCCCCGCGAGTGCCGGAACGAAGGTGACCCCGCCACTGTCGGGCACCGACCCGCCGAGCCGATCGAGATCGGTCGGATCGTCGATGATCCGCATCGCCATCAACCAGGTGACCGCCGCGCCCACGGTGTACACCTGACCGTCGAGGCACCACGTGGTCGCGTCCCCGATCCGCCACGCCGGACAACCCACCAGCCCCGCAGCGGACCGCACCGGCGAGCGACCCGTCGACGCCAGCAGGAACGCTCCAGTGCCATAGGTGCACTTCGCCTCGCCGGCCTCGTGGCACGACTCGGCGAACAGGGCGGCCTGCTGATCGACGCAAGCTCCCGTGACCGGCGCGGACCACCCGAACGCGGTGCACTCGCCGATTGGTTCCGCGTTGCCGATGACTCGGGGGAGGTCGGCCACCGAGAGGCCGAACAGCGCGCACGCCTCGTCGCTCCACTCGGTGGTGTCGAGGTCGAGCAGCAGGCTGCGGCCCGCCGTGGCCACGTCGGTGGCGAACTCGCCGCACATCCGGTGCAGGAGCCAGGTGTCGGTGGTGGTGATCACCGCACCGTCGCCGATGCGGTCGCGCAACCAGACGATCTTCGGCGCCACGAAGTAGGGATCGAGCTCTAGGCCGGTGAGATGGGCGAGCCGCGGCGCATGGCGCTCGAGTCGGTGGCACACCTCGACCGAACGCCGGTCCTGCCACACCACGGCAGGGCCGGTGGCGCGACCCGACGCACGGTCCCAGGCCATCACCGTCTCGCCCTGGTTGGCCAGCCCGATGGCTTCGATCCGAGGACGACCGGCCTGGGCGAGCGCGGCCTCGACGGCATCGACCACGCTGGTCCACATCTGGCCGGGATCGAGCTCGACTGCGCCGTCGACCGTGGCCGACACGGTCACCCCGACCTCGGCGATGCCGAGCACGGTGGATCCCTCCAACACCACGGCCTTGGTGGCCGAAGTGCCCTGATCGATCGCCAGCAACGCCACGACCGCAGCATTGCAGACCATGATTCGGACGCTGGCACGCCACCCGCGATCTATCGTTCGGCGATGGGATTCACCGGGTTCTCCGACGACGCATTCGGCTTCTACGAGCGCCTCGGCGCCGACAACACGCGCGCGTTCTGGCAGGCGAACAAGGCCGATTACCAGCAGTACGTGCGCGGCCCGATGGATGCGCTGCTGGCCGCGCTCGCCGCGTTCGGACCATTCCACGTCTTCCGCCCCTACAAGGACGTGCGATTCGCGAAGGACAAGACGCCGTACAAGGATCACATCGGCGCCTACGGCGAGTCGGAGGGCGGGGCCGGCCACTACGTGCAGCTGTCGGCGTCCGGGATGTTCGTGGGGTCTGGCTACTACGACATGGCGACCGATCAGCTCGACCGCCTGCGGCGGGCCATCGATGCAGATGCCACCGGGGCCGAGATCGTCCGTCTCGTGGCCGAACTGGAACGCCGCGGACACACGATCACGGCGATGAGTGCACTGAAGACGGCCCCGCGCGGATATCCGAAGGACCACCCGCGCATCGGGTTGCTCCGGCTCAAGGGTCTTGTCGCGACTCGTGAATGGCCGGTGTCGAGCTGGATGCACACGCGGGCAGCGGTGAAGCGGATCGCCGACACGTGGACCGCGGCCGGCGATCTCGACGCCTGGCTCGACACCCACGTTGGCCCGAGCACGTTGGCGCCCGACGACGGCGAGCTGGCCAGGTTCGGGCCGCTCTGAAAGCTGGTCAGGCGACCGGGATCCAGCCGAGCACCAACTGGGTCACCTTCACATCGGTGCGTTCGAGCGGCACGTCGATGGTGGCGATCTCCTTGGCCGTCTCCGCCCAGCGGACGTCGATCGCGGTCAGTTCGTTCTCGAGCTCACCCTCGAGATCGACGATCTGCTCGCTGAGCGAGTTGACCTTGTTCTCGGCGGCGTCGAGGCGCTCGTCGGTGGCGGCCGTTCGTCCTCTCCTGCCTGCGGCACGGCCGAGCGATCCGAACATTCCGCCGCGAGATCGGCGGCCGCCGAAGATGCCGCCCAGCACGCCACCGACCGTCGAGAGCACCTCCTCGTTGCGTTGCCCGTCGCGCTGCTCCTTCAATACGTCGGCGCGGTCGTCGGCTGCTTCCATCTGCGTGCGCAGCTTGGCGATCTTGACCTCGTACTTGTCCTTCAACGCGGCGACGTCGGCATCGGCCGCGAGGTCGGCCGCGGTCGCGCAACGAACGCTGAACGCTTCGGCGGTCTCGCCTGGGCGGCCTACGAGCTTCAGTCCTCGATTGGCCGGCACGGTGAGTGCACGCGACCGAACCAGCGTGTCGACGACGTCGCGCTCGAGACGTGTCCAG
>VFMC01000283.1 GCA_006515795.1 Acidimicrobiaceae bacterium
CCGCGTGGGAGTGCTGAGCTTCACCCGCGCCGCTCGATCAGGCGTGGCCGTGCGTGTCGATCCGACAAGTGGTGCGGCCGCCGATCCGCTCGGCGATCTCCTCCGTCGGTCGGGCCGTGGCGACCAGTCCGCGTTCGCCGAGCTCTACGACCTGCTCGCCCCGCTCGTGCATGGCGTGGTGATGAAGGTGGTGCGCGACCCCTCGCACAGCGACGAGGTCACTCAAGAGGTCTTTGTCGAGCTGTGGCGGCTCGCCGCCCGTTATGACACAACCAAGGGGTCGGTCAGGTCGTGGACCGCCACCGTTGCGCACCGCCGGGCGATCGACCGGGTGCGGTCGGAGCAGGCTTCGAGGGACCGCGCCGCGAGGGACGTTTCGGCGATCATGCCGGCGCACGACGTGGTCGTCAGCGAGGTCGAGTCCACCTTCGAGCAGGCCAGGGTACGACGGGCGCTCGCCCAGCTGTCTCCGCTCCAACGCGAGGCGGTGGAGCTGGCCTACTTCGGCGGGCACACCTATCGAGAGGTGGCCGTGCTGCTCGCTGTTGCCGAGGGAACCGTGAAAACGCGCATTCGCGACGGCATGATCAGGTTGCGAGACGAGCTGGGAGCCAGCCATGAGTGACATCGACATCCACCACCTCGGCGCCGCCTACGCGCTCGATGCCCTCGACGAACGCGAGCGGGCCGCGTTCGAGGCCCACTACCCAGCGTGCGACGTGTGTCGTTCCGACGTGCTCGCCTTCCGCGAGACGCTCACCCAGTTGGCAGCGGCCACGGCGACCACCCCTCCGGCGGCGTTGAAGGCCGCGGTGATGGCCGAGGTCGCCCAGACCCGTCAGCTTTCCCCGCTCGTGCCGGCGATGGTGAGCGACCTGTCCGAACATCATCGTCGGCGGCAACGTATGTTCGGCGGTGTGCTCGCTCTGGCCGCGGCGGTTGCTGCATTCGTCGTCGGCGGCATCGTGATGAACGGTCCGGGGTCGCCGGCGTATGCCGACGATCTGGCGGCGATCCTCGGCCAGGACGACGGTCGTCTCGTCGTGCTTGGCGCGGCTGCCGGTGCGCCCGGCGTCGTCAAGGTGGCATGGAGCGAGACCGGCGACCGCGCCGTTCTCCTCGGCGACGGTCTGCCCGCCGCACCCGACGGCGAGGCGTACGAGCTCTGGCTGATCGGGGCCGACGGGCCGGTGCCGATGAGCGTGCTCGACCCCGCCGATGACGGCCGCATCCGTTCGGCCTTCGACCTCGGCGGGGCACCTCAGGCATGGGGCGTGACGATGGAGCCCTCTGCGGGGTCTCTGTCGCCGACGGGCGAGATCCTTTACGTGACCGAAGTCTGACGGGCAAGTCTGACGGGCAAGTCTGACGGGCAAGTCTGACGGGCAACCCTCGTCGGCGGAGGGGCTAAGGTCTCGATGTCTGAACCAACGTTCAGACATCGATGAACGTCGGGAGGGTCGACGATGGAAACGGCAACACCGGCGACCGACGATGTCCGGCAGCAGGGTGCTGGGGGTGGGCGCATCGAGATCTCTGCTCTGTCGAAGCACTACGGCGACCAGCTCGTGCTCGACTCGATCGATCTCACTGTGGAAGCAGGCGAGTTCTTCTCGCTGCTCGGCCCTTCCGGGTGCGGCAAGACCACGACGCTGCGCCTGCTCGGCGGCTTCGAGGCGATCGAGGCCGGCAACGTGCGCATCGACGGCGTCGACATGCGGTCGGTTCCACCGGAGAAGCGGCCCGTGAACACGGTGTTCCAGAGCTACGCGCTGTTCCCGAACCACACCGTCGAACAGAACGTCGCCTTCGGGCTCAGGTTCCAGGACTGCCCCAGGGTGGAACGTCGCCGCCGGGTCGGTGAGGCGCTCGAACTGGTGCGGCTCGACGGTTTCGGCCAACGGCGGCCACATCAGCTGTCCGGTGGTCAACAGCAACGTGTCGCACTCGCCCGATCACTGGTGCTGCGCCCGAAGGTGTTGCTCCTCGATGAACCGCTGGGCGCCCTCGATGCCAAGTTGCGCCGGGTGCTGCAGATCGAACTGCGTGCGTTGCATCGTGAGGTGGGCATCACCTTCGTGTACGTCACCCACGATCAGGAGGAGGCGCTCACCATGAGCGACCGGCTCGCCGTGATGCGGGCAGGCCGAATCGAACAGATCGGCGGGCCGCGAGAGGTGTACGACGAACCGGCGAGCAGCTACGTCGCTGATTTCCTCGGTCTGGCAAACCTGCTGCCGGGCACGGTCGTGTGTGCCGGCGAGGTCGAGGTCGGTGGCGCCCGCCTCGCCGCAGAGACGGGAGACGCGACCGGGGTGTGCCAAGTGCTGGTGCGGCCGGAGCGCGTGCGGCTGGTGGCACCGGGAAGCGGTTCGGTGCCGGCCATCGTCGACCAGATCGTTTTTGCAGGAGCGCTCACCCACGTGCACCTCCGCCTCGGCGACCACCAGGTGCAGGCCGTGGTGCCCAATGACGGCACATCCCCGCTCGTGCAAGCAGGCGCTGTCGTCGACCTCCAGATCGATCCCGATGCCTTGCGGGTGCTCGCCGGCTGAGGCGTGCTTCGCCGCGGTGTCAGGCCTCGGGTGAGGCGGGGGGAACCGGCCCGCGGCTCTCCAAGTAGTGCATGGTGATGTCGATCACGAGGTCGTCCTTCGGACTCAGCACGCCGTGGGTGAACGCGTGCGACGACACGCCCAGCTGAACCCGTTCGCACACCAGGTTGTCCTGCGCCCCGACCAGCTCGCTGAACTCGACGATCGGCGAAGGGTCGAAACCCTCGGCGGCGATCGTCTCTGGAGCGAACATGTACTCCATCGTGACCGTGGTGGACCGGGCGCCGTTCGGGAACAGGGTGGTTACGACAGCGCTCGTACCGGTGACGTCGACGAACGCGTTCGGGAACATCGTGCAGCCGTAGTAAGAACGTGCGTCGTCGCCGCTGATGCCGGGGAGCAGCGGGAGATCTGACGTTCCGGTGCGGCTGAAGCTGTTTCCGTCGTTCTTGAGCGTGACTCCACCGTCGGGCCGGGAGTGGTCGTAGACCCAGCCCGTGCGGTAGGCGGGAACGATGTCGACGAGCTCGGGATGCACCCGCGTGCAGTGCAGGCACTCCTGGTAGTTCTCGACGATGATCTTCCAGTTGGCGGCGACATGGGCTGTGGTGGTGACCGCCACCTTCAGGGCTCCGAGACCGTAGCGCTGCAGCGTGAGCAGCTCGCGACCGTGGTGCACCATCCACTGACCGAATGGCGGCGGTTCGGCGGCGAGGCAAACGAACACGAAGCCCTCCCACACCTC
>VFMC01000284.1 GCA_006515795.1 Acidimicrobiaceae bacterium
ACCTTGTACTGGGCGGTGAGCTGCAAGCTGTCGATGACGCGGATGATCTCATCGAAGTTGCGACCGGTGGACGCCGGGTAGGTGATCGTGAGCTTCACCTTCTTGTCGGGACCGATCACGAAGACCGACCGCACGGTGAGGGTGTCGTTGGCGTTGGGGTGGATCATGTCGTACAGATCGGCCACCTTGCGCTCCGGGTCGCCGATCATCGGGAAGTTCACCGCCGTGCCCTGGGTTTCGGCGATGTCGGCTTCCCACTTGTCGTGGCTGGCTACGGGGTCGACCGAGAGCCCGATGACCTTCACGTTGCGCTTGTCGAACTCGGGCTTGATCTTGGCCACGTAGCCGAGCTCGGTGGTGCACACCGGGGTGAAGTCCTTGGGGTGACTGAACAGCACTCCCCACGAGTCGCCGAGCCAGTCGTGGAAGCTGATCTCGCCCTGCGTGGTGGGGGCGGTGAAGTCGGGGGCGATGTCGCCGAGACGGATGGCCATGGTGAGCTCCTTGCGTGTCAGTGGGTGGTCGATTGCCTGCTGCAACCCTAGCCAAATCCCGATCGCCCTGGTCAAGATTGACAAGTGACCAAACAGTCACATATCATTCACCGGATGGACGACGCCGATGCCGTGTTCAAGGCGCTTGCCGACGCCACGCGTCGCGGCCTGCTCGATGCCTTGTTCGTGGCCGACGGCCAGACCGTGCAGGCCCTGTGCCGGAAGGTTCCCGAGATGACCAGGTTCGGCGTGATGAAGCACCTCGCCCAACTGGAATCGGCCAACCTCATCACCACTCGACGGGCAGGCCGCACCAAGCAGCACTTCCTCAACCCCGTGCCGATCCAACAGGTCTCCGACCGGTGGATCGGCAAGTACGCCCGACCGTTCACCCACGCCCTCGTCGATCTCCGCGACGAGCTGCACACAGCCTGAGGAGTAGCCGCAGATGGCCATCACCCGACACGTGTACCGGATCTACGTGAAGGCGTCGATCGAAACGGTCTGGAACGCGATCATCGATCCGGCGTTCACCCGCCGCTACTTCCACGGAACGGCCTTCGACGAGCCGCCGGGCGCCGGGGCGCCGTATCGCACCTCGACCTCCGACGGCGCCGGGGCGATCGATGGGGTGATCGAAGAGCTCGACCCGCCCCGGCGGATGGTGATGACGTGGCACACGCTCTACGACGCGGCCTTGGCGACCGAACCGCCATCGCGCGTGGAGTGGACCTTGGCGGAGGCCGGCGATGGCCTCACCCAGGTCGACCTCGTGCACGGCGACCTCGCCCTCAGCCCGCTCACGTGGGCGAACGTGAGGCACGGCTGGACCTGGATCCTCGACGGCCTGAAGACGGTGGTGGAGACGGGTGGGGAGCTGCCGCCGCTGTCGTCGCAAGCCATCCTCGGCGCGAGAGCGGCGACCGAAGGCGACCCCGATGGTGACTGGCACCGCGCCCAGGGCATCGAATGCTTCAACTCCACCTGGGAGATGATCGAAGCCGAGCGCACACCCGCCAACGACGAGGAGATGCTCCGGCGCGCCTACGCATCCACGTATCACTGGCAGCGCGCTGCCCGTCGTGGTCCGGAGAACGATGTCCGCGGCCTTTGGCTGTTGGCGAAGGTGCAGTTGCTGGCCGGTCATGCCGAGATCTCGCTCAACTACGCCGACACGTGCCTGGCGCGCTGCGAGCAGCATGGCCTGGCCGACTTCGACCTGGCCTACGCCCACGAGGCACGGGCGCGGGCACTCAAACGGCTCGGCCGCGACGACGATGCCGCGACCGAATGGGCTGCCGCGCTCGCCGTGCCGATCGCCGATGGCGAGGATCAAGCGGTGCTCGATGCCGATCTCGCCGACGGACCGTGACCGGCCGCTGCGCCGATCTGGGCCGCTGCGCCGATCTGGGCCGCTGCGCCGATCTGGGCCGATTTCGTCTCGGCGGCCGAAACACGATCGGCCCAGATCTTTCCAGCGGTCGGAATCACGGCGCGGAGACGACCGCAGCCCTGCCACTCTCGGTGCGCACGACTTGAACGGGATGACCCACTGGCATCGCCGCCATGAGATCACCGAGCCAGTCGCGGTCATGACTGGAGATCAGCACGGAGCAGCGGCAGCCGGCTCGAGCATCGCCACGGTCGAGCAGGCGGTCGAGCAGGCGGTCGAGCAGCCGGTCGAGCAGCAGAGCCCGATGGCGGTCGTCGAGATGGGCGTCGGGCTCGTCGAGCACCAGTAGCTCTGGCCGCCCGCAGAGCGCCGCGGCCAGAGCTACTCGGCGCCGTTGTCCACCGCTGAGGCGACCGCAGCGCTCGCCAGCCAGATCGAGCAGGTCCATCTCGGCCAGTGCCGAACCGACTGCGGTGCGGCGGGCGCGCCGCGACGGTGCCAGCTCGCGCATCACGGCCAGAAGATCGACGTGATCAAAAACCGTGAGCCACGGCGGGGTGGAGTCGTCCTGCGGGGCGTAGCCGAGGCGTCGCCTCAGGCCGACGAGCCCGTTGTCGGATGCAACCACGATGCCACCGGCCGTGATCGTGCCCGAAGTCGGTTCGAGCACAGTGGCAGCGAGGCGGAGCAGCGTGCTCTTGCCGCTTCCGTTCTCGCCCGTGACCGCGGTGATTCCCGGTCCGATGGTGAGAGCCGGAACGTTCAACGTGAACCGGTTGGAGAGGCGGCAGCTGACATCCGCGAAGTGGATGACCGGAGCGCTCACGTGTCGCTCCACCGATCCCAGCGCGTGCGAGTGCGTACCACGATGACCGCGGAGACCACGAACACTGCTGCGGCCGCAGCCTGCCCTGTCCACCTGAACGGGGCGACGGCGTCGTCGGTCACCTGGGCGATCAACACGACCAGCGCGAGCCAGGAGACGCCTACCCACGTTGCCGCCCGGGGCAGCCCCGAGCGCGCACCGATCGCGAGTGTGAGCGATGTGGTGGCGAGGCTCGGAGCCAACCACGCCAGACGTAGCAGGCCTTCGGTCGGCGACGTGAGCACCGCGATGAACGTGAGCACTGCGGCGGCGGCCACCACCGTCATCGATCGCAACAGGAGCAGGCGCAGGCCCGACAGCGGCGCGGCGACAGCGACCTCGAAGGCGCGATCGGCATGGGCGCCGTAGGCGAGCGCAACGCTGATCACCGGCACGACCGGAGCTAGTGCCAACAAGAACGCGAGGCGGTCGCGCTGATCCCACGAAGCATCACCTGCCGAGGACGCGAGAACGAGCACGATGCCGACGGCGGCGAACCAGGCCCAACGCAGCATCGGCGTGGCCGCCATCAG
>VFMC01000701.1 GCA_006515795.1 Acidimicrobiaceae bacterium
CGCCGCTCGTTCAGGAGGATGCGCACGTGGCTCTTCGTGTCCTGCAGCGGGAAGACCGAGGAACTCGTCGCGAGGACCAGGTCCGGATAGCCGTCCAGGTCCACGTCGCCGACGCACAGCTTGTCGGCGCGCCAGTCGTCGTCGTTCGTCACGGACGGCATCGCCGTGCCGGTGACGTCGGTGAAGGCGCCGAGCCCGTTGTTCCGCAGCACGCGCGTCTGCGAACTCGTCCCGATCGTCGCGGCGCCCTTGCGCGCGACGAAGAGGTCGAGCGAGCCCGGCGCCGCCGGGTCCTTGTCGAAGTCGGCGAGCGCGGTCGTCCAGCCGTCGAACAGGTCGGTCCCGCCGGCGAGGCCCATCGCCGCGGTGAAGTCCGCGAGCTGGAAGTAGGCGAACGAGCGGGTCGGCGTCGTGTAGCCGTTCGGCACGTCGTACACGTAGACGCGGTACTGGCCCTTCTGCCGTGCCGGCGCGAGCCACTGGTGGAGCGTCGGGTTCTGGAACGTCGTGCGGCCCGCAGCGGACTCGATCGCGGTCATGTCGTCGTAGATGCCGGAGTTCGGCGCGGCCTCGATCGCGGTCATGTCCTCGTAGACGCCGGAGTTCGGCGCCGTCTCCAGGTACACGCGGTCGGTCGAGCGGAAGTTCGAGCCCTTCACGTACATCATCTCTCCGCCGAGGATCGGCACGAGGCCCGGCGTCACGCGGCTGATCGCCGCCGTGTCCGCGAGGACCATCGTCATCGACGACTCGTCGTTGCGGTGCGTCACGTAGTTCTCGACCTGCAGGTAGAACTCGCCGGAGCCGATCCCCGGGTAGACCGCCTTCAGCGGCTGCTCGAACTGCAGCTCCGTGGCCGAGACGCTGGTGAACGTGATGGGCGGCGAGACGACCTGGTTCGTCGCCCGGTTGCGGTACTTGACGATCATCCCGTTCGGCGACTCGCTGAAGTTCGAGCCGCGGATCGTGACCGTGAAGCCGCCGGCGGCGCTGCCCGACGTCGGGTCGATCGAGTCCACGACCGGCGGCGGGACGACCTTGAACGCACCGAGGGACGTGGCCGCCTGGCCGCTGGTGCTGAGGACGCGGACGTCGTACTCACCGTCGGGCAGGTCCGCGACGCCCGGGGTCGTGAACTGGATGAACGTCAGGTTCCCCGTCTGCGTGACCCTGGCCGGGTCGATCGGCATCTCGATCCGGTCGAGGAAGACGCGCGGCGTGGCGCTTCCGCCTGGGTCGGAGAGGTTGCTGCACGTCAGGAACACCGTGATGTCGGGGCCGCCCTCGCCCGGGTTCACCAGGACGATCGCCGGCTCGACCTTGGCCATCTTCGACTTGAGCGGCTTCTCCGCCT
>VFMC01000285.1 GCA_006515795.1 Acidimicrobiaceae bacterium
GTCGGACGGCAACGACCCGTTGATTCCGCCGAGAGTGCCGTAGTGATCGACGTGGTACTCCACCCCCGTGGCGCCGAGGACGCGCAGGTTCAGGTGGGCGTTGCCGAGCTGGAGCGGATCGTAGGTCCATCGCATGTGGGTGATCCCTCGCTCCAGGCACCAGCTGCGCTGCCGTCGCTTCAGCTCCACACCCAGACCGGCGCGGCGATAGCCGGGATCGACGGCCATGTAGTGCGAATGCAACACGTGCGGTTCGCGAGTGGCAAAGCCGTACACCGCCCCCACGATCGCATCGCCGTCGAATGCCCCGATCGCAACTCCGCCCTCGCTCACCGTGGCCACGAGCATGTTCACCGACACCAGCTCGCTCTCACCTCCCCAGATCCGGCGCTCGAACGGCGGCAGCACGGCGAGCTGATCGGCGGAGACGAGATCGCGGAACTCGAGCGAGGCGAGATCGGTCATTGGCGCAGCACCTCGACGCTCTCGGTCACGCTGTCGAGGAACGCTCGATCGAGGGTGACGCCGATGCCACTGCCGGCGGGAACGGGCATCACCCCGTCGTGGTTGTTCCACGATGTCGCGTGCATAGGTGCGACTCGCCGAAGCGGTGTCGCCCGGGTAGACGAATCCCGGCAGCGTGGCAAGGTGGATGTTGTGGGCGCGGCCGATCCCCGTTTCGAGCATGCCGCCGCACCACATCGGCGCGTTCCGCTCAACACAGATGTCGTGCACGCGAACCACCGACTCGATTCCACCGAACCGACCGACCTTCACGTTCACGACGGTGCATGCGCCCATGTCGAGCGCGGCCTTCACCCGGGCGGGTGACGTGAGGCTCTCGTCGAGGCAGATCGGGGTGCGCAGCGAGCGAGCAAGCGTCGCGTGGTCGTGGAGGTCGTCCCAGTGCAGCGGCTGCTCGATGTAGTGAAGGTCGAACTCGTCGAAGCTGCGCAGCAGGTCGGTGTCGTCAAGGGCGTAGGCCGAGTTGGCGTCGACGGTGAGCTCGACCTGCGGGCACGCCGAGCGCACGGCTGTGAGCAACTCGCGGTCCCATCCCGGCTCGATCTTCAGCTTCACCCGCCCGCCGAGCAAGCTGCACAGCGGCACATCTTGCTGGCGAGCGAAGCAGTCCCAGACCGCGAGCTCGACCGCGGCCTTCGCCATCGAGTTGCCGCGCCAGCGACTCCAGGCGTCGAGCAGCTCGCTGGGATGCAAGCAACCATGCTGCAGCAACCACGGTACGAGCGCGTCACGCATCAGGCCGAGCCCGCCGGCAATCGTCTCCTCGCGATACATCGGCAACGGGTCCATCACCCCTTCCCCGTAACCCTCGACGCCGTCGCTGCGCACCGTGGTGATCACCGCGACCTTTTGCGACTCGCTGGCGAACGACGTCTTGAAGGCGCTGCGGTACGGCATGCGGATGACTCGGAGCTCGATCTCGTCGAAGCGCATCGGGGTTCCTCTCTCGTGGCGGATCGATCACCAGGTGTCGATGTTCGGTCTCTTCTTGCGGTCGCGTCTTGGCGTTGCCGGGGTCGAGGTGACGATCGTCGTGATCCAGCGCCTCGAGTCGGCCGGGTCGATCACGTCGTCGATCTCGAAGTGCGATGCCGCGTTGATCGCCTTGCCGCGTTCGTACATCCTGTCGACCATCAGTTGGAACTCCACCTCGCGCTCAGCCGGGTCGGTGATCTGTTCCAGCTCGGCGCGGTAACCGAGTCGCACCGCTCCCTCCAAGCCCATGCCACCGAACTCACCGGTCGGCCACGCGACGCACGCCAGCGGCGCCTTGGTGCTGCCGCCCATCATCGCCTGCGCCCCGAGCCCGTACGACTTGCGCAACACGATGCTGATCATCGGAACCGACACGTTCACGCCGGTGACGAAAAGCCGGGTGCAGTGCCTCACCAGGGCCGTGCGCTCGACGTCGGGCCCCACCATCATCCCCGGCGTATCGACCAGTGTGACGATCGGTAGATCGAACGCATCGCACAGCTGCATGAACCGCGCCGCCTTGTCGGCCCCGTCGCTGTCGATCGCTCCGGCAAGGTGGTTGGGGTTGTTGGCGATCACGCCGACGGATTCCCCCTCCACCCTGGCCAGCGCGGTGACGATGCCGAGTCCGAAGTCGCGTCGAAGCTCGAGCACGGAACCGACGTCGAACATGCCGTCAACCACGGCGCGGACGTCGTAGCTCTGCTTACGATCCTCCGGAACTGCGTGGCGGAGGAGGCGCTGATCCGGTTCCTCCCAATGGCTGATGGCCCCCTGGAAGTACGACAGGTACTGCTTCGCGACGCGCACCGCTTCGATCTCGTCGGCCACGACGACGTCGACCACACCATTGGCGCGCTGCACGTCGATCGGCCCAGTCGATCGTCGCGATCACCACGTCGCAGCAGCCGAGGATCGCCGCATTGCCGGCGAAGCAGTAGCCGGCGTTGACGCCGACCAAGGGCACGAGCCCGCTGAGTCGGGCGAAGTAGTTGAACGCCCAGCAGTCGAGCCCGCTCACGCCGACGCCGTCGGTGTCGCCGGGCCGACCGCCACCGCCCTCGGTGAAGAACACGACCGGCAGCCGCAACATCTCGGCCACGTCGAACAGGCGGTCCTTCTTGCGATGGTTCTGAAGACCTTGGGTGCCGGCTAGCACGGTGTAGTCGTAGCTCACTGCGACGCACTGCGCGGCGTGGCCCCCGAACAAGTGGCCGTTGACCCGCCCGATTCCGCCGATCATCCCGTCGGCAGGCGTGCGCTCGATGAGATCGTCGAGTGCTCGGCGGCGGCGCTGCGCGGCGATGGTCAGCGCGCCGTACTCCACGAACGATCCCGCGTCGACGAGGTCGGCCACGTTCTCGCGTGCGGTGCGACGCTGCACGGCGCGGCGTTGGGCGATGGCATCGGGACGGGCTCGGTCGAGGCCGACCGCGTGCCGATGGCGCGATTCGGCGAGGTCGGGTCGGATCAGGTCGAGGTCGGGTGCGGCGGCTGCGGGGCCCGCGACGATCGACACGTCGCTCGGGCTCAGTGCTGCGACCGCATCGCCGAGCATCACGGCGACGCGATCGCCCGACGTCACAGCGATGGCGACGATCGTCCCCTGCACGGGCGCCCACAGGTCCACTCGTTCCACTCCGCCGACGGTAGTGCCCGCCGATCGAACCACGGATCATCGGTGGCGGCCTTCCGGGCTCGATCGGGCCCGGCCTGCACTACCGTGCCCACATGGCAGCCGACCACGGCGAACCGATCGTGCTGGAGGTGTCGGGTCACCACATCTCGGTGTCGAATCCCGACAAGGTGTTCTTCGCCGCGGTGGGCGCCACCAAGCTCGACCTCGTCCGCTACTACCTCGCCATCGAGCCGACGGTGATGCGTGCGATGCGTGATCGACCGGTGCTGCTGCAGCGCTTCCCAAATGGAGCAGCGGGCAGCTCGTTCTTCCAGAAGAGGATCCCTGATGGAGCACCCCCGTGGCTCACCACGACGACTGTGAGCACACCCAACGGCACGACATCGAACGCGTTGGTCATCAGCGATCTCGGCCACCTCGTGTGGGCAGTGAACCTCGGTTGCCTGGGATTTCACTCGTGGCCGATCCGGGCGTCCGACCCCGAGCACTGCGACGAGTTGCGCATCGATCTCGACCCAGGTCCTGGCACCACGTTCGCGATGGCCCAGGAGACAGCGGCTGAAGTGAAACGACTCCTCGATGAAGTCGGGGTGCGGAGCTACATCAAGACGACCGGAAACCGGGGGTTGCACGTCTACGTGCGCCTCGTGCCGTCCTGGGACAGCGTCGCCGTACGATCGGCCGCGGTGGCGGTGGCCCGCGAGCTGGCCAGGCGGCGCCCCGATCTGATCACCGACGCCTGGTGGAAGGAGGAGCGCGGTGAGCGGATCTTCGTCGACTTCAACCAGAACGCGCCGCACAAGACGGTGTTCGCCCCATGGTCGGTTCGTGCCCGCGATCACGCTCCTGTCTCCTGCGGTTTCAGGTGGAGCGAGCTCGAGTCGATCGATCCCAACGCACTCACCATCGCCACCGTTCCGGGGCGCCTCGTCGCCGGCGGTGATCCGTGGCAAGACATCGACCAGCATCCGCAATCGCTCGAGCCGCTGCTCGAACTGGTTCGCCGCGACGTTGCAACCGGACTGCTCGATGCTCCGTGGCCGCCGGTGTACCCGAAGATGCCTGGCGAACCACCCCGCGTCGCCCCGAGTCGGGCCAAGAAGCCCAAGCCCTGACGACCTGACCACCCGAGTGTTTCCAGCAGCCCTGGGTGCGCCGAGACCCTCGGCCATCCCCTTGGGACTCGGGTGGTCGTTGGGGACTCGGGTGGTCGTCGGGGACTCGGGCGGGTCAGCGGCCGACGAACACCTGCACGACGTACACGACGCCGTTGCGCGACACGACACCTAGGCCGACCTGGGTGTAGGCCGGGTTCGTCATGTTGGCGTAATGCCCCGGCGACGCCTCGAGCGCGATCTGGGCATCTTGCGCGGAGCCGGCCAGGGCCACGTTCTCACCGATCGACGCCCACCCATCGCTCACTCCGGAGGCGAGGTTGTTCGAGTGGAAGATCGTGCCGCGGTTGGCCATCCGCTCCGCCTGTGCCTCGGCCTTGACGTCGAGTTCGGGCACTCGTACCAGCTCAGACAGGCCCAGGCTGGCGCGCACCTCGTTGATGTCGGTGGCGACGGTGGATTCGTCACCGTTGGAGCAGGCAGCGAGAGCAAGACCGAGCGCCACCAGCAGGACTGCCACGAACGCAGGACGCGTTCGTCGGACATCGGCTGGACTGGACATTGGCTGACTCATCGGCACAAACCTCCACGTGCTCTTCCCGCGCCACGAGTCTGTCATGTAATTGACATGTTTGCAATCATCCCGACACATCAATTGCGGCCATACCCGGGCCACACGTGGGTCAGGTACGGTCGGCGAGGGCCGATCAGCGGTTGAACTCCTCGACCAGCGGGGCATACCGGTCGAGCGTGGCGAGGGCCGCATCGCGATCGAGAGGTGGCAGGCCGAGAGCGACCCACGACGCACCCGTGTCGCGAAGTTCGGCCAGGCGGGCACTGTCGGGCCGCGCCCCGAACACCCCGAGCTGCAGCGATGCCGGATCGCGACCCGATTCGGTTGCCTGCCGGGTGAGCGCCGCCCAGCCCTCGGCGACCGGGAACCGACCCTCGATCGGCATCCACGCATCTCCGTACTCGATGATGTGTCGGAAGTGGAGCTCGGTGGCCGACGCGCCAACGACGATCGGCGGATGAGGGAACTGCACCGGCTTCGGCCACGCCCACGAAGCCTCGAAGTTCACGTACTCCCCGGCGAAGCTCGCCTCCTCCTCGGTCCACAGCCGCTTGCAGGCCAAGATCTTTTCGCGCACCACCTTTCGACGCCGCTTGATGTCTACGCCGTGGCCCGCCATCTCCTCGTGGTTCCACCCGTAGCCGATGCCGAACAGGAACCGACCGCCAGACAGTTGATCGAGCGTCGCCACCTCCTTGGCCAACCACAGTGGATCTCGTTGGGCAACGAGGGTGATCCCGGTAGCGAGCTTCAAGCCGCCTTCTCGCCCACCCCACGGGGTTCGCCGCGACGACGGGATGTGCGAGTGCTCGGGGAACCACAGCGAGTCGAACCCGCGGGCTTCGGCCTCACGGGCCAACTCGACGGGCTGAATGCCGCGATCGGTGGGGAAGATGACGAGACCGAGTTTCATCGCGCCGACCGTAGCAACCCGACCGGCCGGGCTGTTCAGCCAATCCGCAGCGGCGCCGGCGGCGAACCTCATGCATGCGATTCTCCGTCGATCAGTACCAACAGGTCGTGCGGCCGGTCGCCGTCGACGACCTCGATCTCGATCATGCCTTCGCCGAGCGGCGCCTCGCCGAACCGGTGCTCCGCTGCCTGCGATACATGCACGACGTCGAACTGCACACCGTGTGCTACCTCCGCGACTTGCTGGTCACGTCTGCGCACCGCGACCCTGAGATCACCACCTTCCTCACGATGTGGGTCTACGAGGAGTACTGGCACGGCGGGGCCCTCGCCCGCGTGCTGCGCGCCCACGGCGAGCAAGCCGGTCGTCCCCGCATCGAGCGGGTTAGGCGATCGCGGCGGATCGCCGAAGCCGTGGCACCGTTGAAGCACATGCTCGGTTCGGCCATCGCCGGCCCGTCGATGGCCGCCGTGCACATGACCTGGGGTGCGATCAACGAGTGGACGACGCAGGCCGGGTACGCCCGCCTCGCGGCCAAGGCCGATCACCCAGCGCTGACCGAGCTGCTACGACGGATCATGAAGCAAGAGGGTCGGCACATCGACTTCTACGCGTCGCAAGCGGCGGCCAGGCTCACCGGCGACGGGCGGGCGCGACGGCTCACTCGGTTCGCGCTGCGCAAGGCGTGGCGACCCGTGGGGTCCGATGTGATGCCGGCCGAGGAGGTCGATCACCTCGTCGGGTTCCTGTTCGGCGACGACGAGGGCCGGGTGATGCTGGAGCGGATCGACCGGCGAATCGACCGCCTGCCGGGACTCGCCGACCTGCGCCTGGTGAGCGGCGCGGCAGATCGTCGCGCCGCCTGATCGGACCGACCCGCGTGGGGCGGCCGGTCGTCGCTCGTAGGCTCGAACACCTTGAGCTCAATCGACCTCCTGTCCGAAGCGGCGCGCCGGCGTACGTTCGCGATCATCAGTCACCCCGACGCGGGCAAGACCACCCTCACCGAGAAGTTCCTGCTCAACGCAGGCGCCGTTGTCACCGCCGGATCGGTGAAGGCCAAGTCGGGTGGGCGCTCGGCAACGAGCGACTGGATGGAGCTCGAACAGACACGCGGCATCTCGATCACGTCGGCGGCGATGCAGTTCGCTTATCGCGAGCACACGTTCAACCTGCTCGACACGCCCGGCCACAAGGACTTCAGCGAGGACAGACGCTGAAGCTGTTCGAGGTGTGCCGGTCGCGCAACCTGCCGGTCATCACCTTCCTCAACAAGTTCGATCGACCGAGCCGAGATCCGCTCGAGCTGCTCGACGAGATCGAGACCCAGATCAACCTCCGTCCCACCCCGGCAACCTGGCCGGTCGGTGACGGCGACGACTTTCGCGGCGTCATCGACCGACGCCGCCGCGTCTTCAGCCGCTTCACCCGTACGGCGCGGGGTGCCACGCTCGCACCGGAGCAGCTCGTCAGCTTCGAACAGGCGGCCGCCGAAGAAGGCAAGGCCTGGACGAAGGCGATCGACGGCTGCGACCTCCTCGAGGCAGTAGGAGCCGATCTCGACGTGGCGTCGTTCCTCGCCGGCGTGTCTACGCCGGTCTTCGCCGGATCCGCGCTCACCGATTTCGGTGTGCGCCACCTGCTCGACGCGGTGCTCGAGCTCGTTCCCTCGCCAACGCCTCGCCTAGGTCTCGACGGCGTCGGTCGAGCGATCGACACCGGGTGCAGCGCGTTCGTTTTCAAGGTGCAGGCCAACATGGACAAGTCGCACCGCGACCGGCTCGCCTTCGCCCGCATCTGCAGTGGGCACTTCGAACGGGGCATGAGCCTCACCATCTCCCGCACCGGCCGTCCATTCGCCACCAAGTACGCATCGACGGTGTTCGGCGCAGAGCGATCCACCGTGGAGGAAGCCTTCCCGGGTGATGTGGTCGGCCTGGTGAACGCCACCGACCTACGCATCGGCGACACCCTCTACGAAGGCGATCCCGTCACTTACCCGGGGCTGCCATCGTTTGCACCCGAGCTGTTCACCGGCGCCAGGCCGCTCGACACGAGCCGTTCGAAGCAGTTCCGGCGCGGCCTCGAGGTGCTCGAGGAAGAAGGCGTGGTGCAGGTGCTGCGCGATCCCGACATGGGCGACAGCTCGCTGGTGCTGGCCGCCGTCGGTCAGTTGCAGTTCGACGTGTTCGCCTACCGGTTGGAGAGCGAGTTCAACGCTCCGGTCGAGCTCACCGGGTCGCCGTATCAGGCCATCCGCGCCACCGACGCGAAGAGCGCCGACCGACTCCGGGCGATCGGTGGCATCCGCATCCTCACCCGCGGCCACGACGGCGCCACCGTGGCGCTGTTCGAGAACAAGTACCGGCTGCAACGGCTGCTCGCCGACGAGCCCGAGCTCACCCTCACCACCCTCAGCATCGACGGCTGAGCCTCACCGGGCCTCGACTCGCCTATCGTCTCTCTCGTGGGGCCGCCGGAGATTCGGGTGTGTGGACGATCGAGCAAGGTGCGCATCACCGCGTCTGCGGCAGCGACGACCGTCAGCGTCGACGGGGTCGAGATCGCCCCATCTGCGCCAGACGTCTACGAGGTGACCCGCACGAGCAGCAAGATCGACATCGTGTGCCCGGAGGGTTGCGCCGTCTCGGTGAGCACCGCGTCGGGTTCGATCACCACGCGCGGACGTCTCGGCGCCGTGCGGACCATGACGATGAGCGGCAACGTCAGCCTCGAACACGCCGCCGACATCGAGGCTCGCAGCGGATCCGGGCGGCTGCAGGTCGATTCGTGCGACGGGTGTTGTCGAGTGGTCACCGCCAGCGGGCGCATCGATCTGGATGGCTCCGACGACGTCGAGATCGCCACAGTCTCTGGCGCTGTCCACATCGGTCAACTGCGCGGCCGGGCAGCGATCCGCACCGTCACCGGAGCCGTCAGCCTTGGTGCCGACAGCACCGCCCAGGTCGAGGTGCACAGCGTGAGCGGCAAGGTCGCGGTCGAGCTGCCGGCGGCATCGCTCGGAACCATGACTCTGCGGTCCGTCACCGGCCGGGTGATCGGCGAGCTACTGCATGGCGACGGAGCAGGCATCGAGGTGAGCACCATCTCGGGCTCGATCGAGGTTCGCTCGGGGTGAGTGCCGAAGCCTCGGGCGCGATCGTCTTCACCGACATCGTCGGGTTCACCGAGCTCACCGAGCTCCACGGTGATGATGTCGCCCTGAAGCTCGTCGATGCCCACGATGTGGTGGTCCGGTCTCTGCTCGGCCCCGGATCGCGGGTCGTCAAGGAGCTGGGAGACGGGATGCTGCTGTGGTTCGACCGTGCCCTCGACGCCATCTCGGCGAGCCTCGAACTTCAACGACGGCTCCACGACACCGAGGTCGAGACGCTTCCGATGTGGGTGCGTGTCGGCGCCCACTTCGGCACACCGCGCCGCCGCGGCCCCGACCTGATCGGACGCGACGTGAACCTCGCCTCGCGCATCGCCGCGGTGGCCGCTCCAGGGGAGGTGGTGTGCTCGTCGGCGTTCGTGGAGCAGATGGGCTTCGAATCGCGCTCTGCCGGCGACGACCTCCCGGCAACCTTCGCCTCACTCGGCTCGGTGTTCGTGAAGGGCATTGCCGAGCCCGTGCCCCTGTACCGAGCGATCTCGGCCCGCTCCGACGTTCAAACGCGCTGATCGACCTCGGTGGGCCGCTCCACGGTGCCGTCGGGACGACGGGCGAAACGATCCACCGGATCACCGTGCACCGGCTCTGCGCTCGGCCACGGCCATCCCCCGAACTGCGTCGCCTGGTAGTCGCGGAACGCCTGCTCGACACCGGCTCGGTCGTTCATCACGAACGGTCCGTATTGGGCCACAGGTTCACCGATCGGGCGGCCCTGGAGCACGAGCACCTCTGCGCCTTCGGCGCTCGTCACTTCGACCGCAACATCGCTACGCAGGAGCGCACCGTGACCGACTGCGAGCGGTTCGCCCGAGACCTCGACGCCCGCACCATCGAACACGTACAGCGCGCGCCCGGTATCGCCGTGCCGGGCCGCGGGCAACGACCAACTGGCACCAGCGCCGAGACGGGCATGCCAGATGGCGACATCGTGCTCGGCATCGGCAGCCCACGAGCTCGGCGGCGGCGCCGGGGGCACGAGCGCGGCGTACTCGCCGGCGACCACGGTGACCTCGGTCGTCGGACCATCGTGGCCGGCGCCTGGGCCCGGATGGGTGATGTGCGGGATGTCGTTGTGCCAGAGCATCGAGAAGTGAGGCGCGGCCATCTTGGCGCCGCGTGGGAGATTGATCCAGATCTGGAACAGCTCGAGCGTGTTGGGGCCGTCGGTGTGAAGCAACGGGAACATCTCGGAGATGATGCCGCTTCCGGCGGTGAGCCACTGCACGTCGCCACGGCCGTACCGTGCCGCTGCCCCGAGCGAATCGCTGTGGTCGACGAGTCCGCGCCGCACGAAGGTGACCGTCTCGAAACCCCGGTGCGGATGCTGCGGGAAGCCAGGCACGGCGTCGCCGTGATACATCCGCCATCCATCGATGCCCTCGAAGTCTTGGCCGAGCTGACGACCCGCTCGCGAGGCGTCGGGACCGTAGCGCCCGTTGCCCTTCGGGTAGAGATCGAGGTGGTGAACGCAGAACAGGAACGGATCGAAGGTGGGCCACTGGAACCCGATCGGGAACTGCTGCAAGATCACGCCTCCGGAGGTGCTTGCGTGCGCAACGTTCATGTCGGCAATCGTACGCCTTCGTCGGGCCGGCGCAACCCCGACCGATCGGTCAGGCGTGCCTGGCCCGGTCGCCGAGGATCTGCTGGGCGGCGAGCCGGCCAGGCCCTCCGGTGACGCACCCACCGGGATGCGTGCCGGACCCGCACTGGTAGTACCCGTCGATCGGCGTGCGGTATTGGTTCCAGCCAGGGGCGGGACGAAAGAAGTACATCTGTGGGGCGAGGAACTCGCCGGCGAAGATGTTCCCCTCCGTCAGGCCGACCACGCGCTCGATGTCGGCGGGTGTGACCACCTCGCGATGAAGCACGAGCTGACCGAACCCCGGGAAGAACGACTCGATCGCGGCCTGCACCGTGTCGCCGAGCGGCTGTCGTTCGGTCTCCCAGTCGCTCCCCTTCAGGTCGTACGGTGCGTACTGCACGAAGCACGACATGACGTGCTTGCCCGGGGGCGCCATGTCGGGGTCGATGGTCGACTGGATGCAGGCATCGATGTACGGGCGTCGGCTGTACCAACCGTACTTGGCATCGTCGTAGGCATGCTCCAGGTAGTCCATCGACGGGGCGATGTTGGTGAAGCCGTGGAACTGATCGCCGCGTCCGGCAAGAGCCGGGTACTCGGGTAGGCCGTCGAGCGCGAAGTTCACCTTGGCCGAGGTGCCCTGGAACTTGAACCGGGTGATGTTCTCGACGAGGTCGGCCGGCAGCTCGCGCGGATCGACCAACTGCGTGAACGTCCGCCGCGGATCGAGGGCACTGACCACGGTGGCGGCACGCAGCTCGGTGCCGTCGGCGAGGGCTACGCCGGTGGCGCGCCCGTTCGACGTGATGACGCTCGCCACGTCGGCGCCCAGCATGATCTCGGCGCCGAAGCCCTGCGCGGCGCGGGCGAGCACCTGGGTGAACCCCCCGTTGCCACCCTTGTGGAACCCCCATGAACCGAAATGACCGTCCTGCTCTCCGATGTTGTGGAACAGCAGCACCAGACCCGAGCCCTGCGAACGCGGGCCGACCTTGCTGCCGATGATGCTCGAGCTCGAGAACAACCCCTTCACGATCTCGGTCTCGAAGTAGTCGTCCAGGAAGTCGGCGGCGCTTCCGGTGAGGAGGCGCACGCAGTTGGTGAGCACGCGCTTCGGCAAGTGCTTGAGCCGCTTGGCGAGGTCGGCGAGCTGCAGCAGATCGTCGGGCTCGTCACTGAACAGGTTGGGAGGTATCGAGTCGAACAGCGGCTTCAGCGCCTGGCAGACCTGGGCCATGTCGTGCGAGTACTGGTCGAGCGCATCAGCGTCGCGACGCGAATGGCGGGCCAGCTCTTGGATGTTCTCGTTGCGGTCGGGGCCGAGAAGCAGGTAGTCGCCGTTCTCCATCGGGGCGAAGCTGGTGGGCATCAGCAGCGGGAAGAACCCGTGCTTCACCAGGTCGAGCTCGTGGATGATGTCGGGCCGCAGCAGGCTGAGCGCGTAGGAGAACGTGGTGAAGTGGAAGCCAGGCTTGAGTTCCTCGGTTATCGCCGCACCTCCCACGAGGTGGCGCCGCTCGAGGATCAGCGTGCGCAGTCCGGCCTTGGCCAGGTAGGCGCCGTTCACCAGGCCGTTGTGACCACCCCCGATGACGATCGCGTCGTAGGTTCGGCTGGTGGGTTCTGAGTCGGCCATCGCGATCACGCCGTCTTTCTGCTGGGGTTGAACAGCGGTGGTCGGGCCACGGTGGCGGCGACGGTCTGGTAGCGGTGGTTGATGGTGACCTCGAGGTTGACCGCTGAGCCGGCCGCGCCCAGATGGGGACGCACCCGCGCAATCGCGATGTGGCGTTGAAGCGCAGGCGAGTACATGAAGCTGGTGGTGTAGCCCACTCGGGCGCCGTCGTCGTCGTACAACATCATCTCCCCCACCACAGGCGTTTCGTCCTTGGGTGGGATCAGACCGCCGTCGCGGTATCGCCGATCCCAGTCCTCCCAGTCGACGACGAGGCCGACCATCTTCCACCGCGAGGACTTGTCCGCCAACTCGCGCCGGATCGCGCTACGCCCGATGAACGGTCTGTCGCTCGATTCGATGTCTTTGAACATCCACCCGAAACCGAGCTCG
>VFMC01000286.1 GCA_006515795.1 Acidimicrobiaceae bacterium
GGCGAACGTCGCGCCGGGCCGTGATCGATGGCTTGACCGGCACCACCATCGTCGGCACGCACCGGCGCGGCAAGTACCTGCTGCTGGCGCTCGACTCCGGCGACGAGGTGATGATCCATCTCCGCATGAGTGGGCGCCTGCTCATCGCCGGTGTCGACGAGCCGCGACCGCCGCACACCCACGTGGCTGCCCTGCTCAGTGGTGAGCCGGCCGAGGAGCTGCGGTTCGTCGATCCGCGCACCTTCGGCGAGGTGGTTGTCTTCGACCCGCGCCACGTCGCCGTCGAGATTCCGGATCTGGCGCACCTCGGGATCGATCCGGTCACCGACGGCCTCACCCGTTCGCAGCTGCGCTCGATCGTGCTCGGTCGGTCGCGGCAGCTCAAGGCGTTGCTGCTCGATCAGCACGTCGTCGCCGGCATCGGCAACATCTACTGCGACGAGATCCTGCACGCGGCTCGGCTCCTGCCAGGCCGCCGGTCGGATTCGCTGACCGGCCAGGAGATCACCCGCCTTCATCGCGAGATCCACCGGATCCTGGGTGAGGCGATCGAGGCCGGCGGTTCCACGTTGGCCGATGCCCAGTACGTCGACATCGATGGCAACGGCGGCCAGTTCCAGCTCGCCCACCGCGTCTACGACCGTGCCGGACAGAGGTGCCTCACCTGCTCACGCGCAGTGATCGTGCGCGTGGTCAGCGGCGGTCGATCGACCTGCTTCTGCCCTCGCTGCCAGCGCTGATCCGGTTGCGCGTCGGGCCGAGGGCCACGGGCGGGCTACAGGGTGGTGGTGCGGAGCGTCTCGGTGTGGCCGTCGACGGACAGCACCTGGCCGGAGATGAACCGTGCTGCCGGGGAGGCGAGGAACGCGACGGTCTCGGCGATGTCGGTGGCATCGATGAACGTCTGCATCGACACCTGGGACTCGTAGGCCAGACGGATGGTCGATGGCTGCACGCCGCGCACCTCGGCCTCGCGCTCGATCACGCCCTCCATCCTGGCTCCGCCCACGCTTCCGGGACAGATCGCGTTGACCCTGATGCCGTCGGGACCTAACTCCATCGCCCATGTCTTGGTCAGCCCGATCACACCCCACTTCGCCGCCGCGTACGGCGACCGGAGCGGATAGCCGAAGATGCCGGCCGTGGACGAGATGTTCACGATCGAACCCGGTCGTTCGCGAAGCATCGGGACCGCGAGTCGGGTGCAGCGGAACGCGCTGCCCAGGTTGACCTGCACGCATCGGTCGAACTCGTCCGGGTCGATGGCTGCCACCTCACCGGTCGGTCCGGCGATGCCGACGTTGTTCACCAGCAGGTCGAGGCCACCCATCCGCCGGGCGACGTAGTCGAAGACCCGCTCCACGTCAGCGGTCAGCGAGGCGTCGGCCACCACATCAGGCTCGAGCGACGGGTCCAGATCGATGACCACCACGGTCGCTCCATCACGCCGCAAGTGGTCGGCGATCGCCCGACCGATGCCGGAACCTCCGCCGGTGACAAGCGCGCGCAGGCCGGTCGGCGCGACCATCACTCGACCGTGAACGGCGCTGAGGCGAGGATCATGTAGTGGTCGTCGGACATCAGCACGGCCACGTAGTCGCCGGCAGCCAGCATCTCGTCACCGAGGTCGTCGACACCGAACTCGTAGCTGCCCGCGACCGTGGCCTCGGTGTATGCGAACACCAGGTAGCTGTTGTACAGGTCGAGCTCACCGGCCGGGTAGATGCCCACCCAGTCGAAGCGGCGTGCCGGGGCGTCGCTCCAGGTGACCCGGATCGGCTCGCCTTCGGCGAGCAGGTCGGATGCGACCGCAACTGATGCCCGGGCACCTGGCGACACCACCCAGAACGCGGTCCGCGAGAGCTCGGCGTCGCCTTCGGTCAGCAACGCGACGTCGTACGCGCCAAGTGCGAGGTTGCCCGTTCCGAACAGCACCTGCCCGAAGTAGCTCGCCTCCAGTCACCCTGTTCGAGCCGTACGTGGCCGACCGAGACGAACGGTCCGGGCTCGATGGGGTCGAGTTGCACGGTCGACACCACCGCGCGATGGTCGGACGGGTACTGCTCCACCTCGATGTCGACGTCTGGCGTACCGGGCTCGCCGACCACTTGACTGTCGATCACGGTCGCGCTCGCCGATGCCCAAACCAGATCGATTCGATCGATCACCTCGTCGGATCTCACCCGCGGATACGGGTAGCCGTACGTCCACGTGCGGCCCGGGTTCCGGACCGGATCGGGGTGCGCCGAGCGGAACGTGTCGACCAGGCCGATGCCTTGCATGGCCGTGGTCACCGGCCACTCGACCGCATACTTCATGTGGTCGAGCGCGCCGACGGTGGCCTCTGTCCAGTCGAGGTTCGACGGCGAGTTGAAGTCACCGGTGACCACCAACGGGATGCCGCCACCGACCAGCTCCTGCCAGCGTGGCAGCAACGGCTCGAGTGCCGAGACGCGTGTCGCCTCCTCGTTGGCCAGCACGGCGTCGAGGGTCTCTCCATCGCGGACCAGCGTGGGCCCGTAGGGGTCGGACGGCAGGTGCACGTTGGCCACTGCCAGCACCTGGCCCGGCGCGATCTGGGCGTAGGCGTACGCTCCCTCGCCCGCCGGCGGATGGATGAGCGGGAAGCGGGAGATGATGTGCAGGCGTTCATCGGAGTACCAGCCCAGGCGATCGGCGATCGCCGCGGTCTGCGCCGCAGCCTCCTGCAGCCCGACGATGTCGGCTCGGCCGGCCTCGATGACCTCGATCACCTTGTTCACGTCGACCAGCCCGCCGCCGAGCCAGATGTTGAACGACATCACCCGCAAGGTCGCGCTCGTGACCTCGGGCCGGACATCGTCGGGGCCGGGTGTGGCCAAGACGATCGCGACGTCGCCGGCCGTGTGGGTGGACAGATCGTCCGAGCACCCCCCGGCGACCAGGAGTGCCGCGGCGATCACCGCGGCCGTTCGCCGGTGTCGACGACCCGTTTCGGCAGCTGCCATCGCGCCACATTAGCCGCCTCCACCGGCCAGGCTGAACGGCCGTTCAGGCAAGGGACTATCGGGAATTTTGTGTGAGTGACGTGATCTGAGAGTCCGCGAACGTGACCTTTGTGGCGCGGATCCGCTCGCTTGTGCCTTCGAGGCGGATGATCTGAAGGCCATCAAGAACATCACTGAAGAGAGCAGAGTCAACACGGATAGTGGGGATGGCACGCTCGGGAATGGGCGACGGCATGTGCTGCTTGCCGCGTTGTTGACGTGGCAGTTCGGCGAGGATCGTGCGCGTGGCGTGCTGGAGGCCCACGAGTACATTCGAGACGGTGAGCTACTCAATGGCCAGGACTTCGACAACCTTCGGATGACGGACCTCATCAACAACGAACTGGGCATCGCGCTTGGTCTGCAGTCTGCCAATGAGTTTGGCGGGCCAGTCCGTACGTGGAGATTCCGTTCTATCGAGAATGCCGTGTTGTCCAACCCGACAATCGTCTACTTCCGGATGGCAGGTTGAATGGTGAAGACTTCTGGACTCGTGATCGTCGCCGTTCTCTCGTTGGCGATCGGTTCCGTGGGTACTTGGGTTTTGAGTCGAGCGACGATGCCGTCTGATGAGGATCCGGTCGTCGTTTTTTGTGAAGTGAACGCGTCGACCGCTGCGGATCGTGGCCTGAGCGAGGGGGTTTTCGTGAACGGCACGGACTCGGGCTGTGTGCCTTCCGAGCTGCGGTTCTGTGTCGAAACCCGAGACTCGGTGTTGGATCTTCGGCGCTGCTAGCCCTGAGATGCGGGTGTTCGGGCCAGAGCGGCGTCGGACGGGTACCGCACGTACTCGATGGCCCACAGCGCCAGTACTGGCGGTGGGCCGACGAATAGTTGAACCGGTTCGCCGCCTCATGAACCGCACCGTCGCCGGCGTGCGACGGCAGCATGGACCCCCCTGTAGACGATTGATCTACAAGATGTAGACTCACCCCGATGACAACCACTACGATCCGCGTCGACACTGCGACGCATGCGCAGCTGGTCAGCCTGAGCGTCGCGACGGGAGCGACGTTGGTCGACACGATTCGCGAGGCGACCGAAGCACTGCGTCGCCAGCGGTTCGCTCGCCGAGTCGCCGACGAGCTCGCAACGCTCCACGCCGACTCCGATTCGTGGGCGACGTACGTGGCCGAAGCCGACGCCTCGGTGGGCGATGGCCTCGGCTGACGAGCTGTGGCTCGTCGACTTCGGCACGCCGTACCCGGGCGAGCCGGCCGACCTCCGCCCAGCTCTCGTAATCGGCCCACCGGACACCTTCGGGCCACTGTTCCCATTCGTGATCGTCGCACCGTTGACCACGACGCGGCGCGGGCTGTCGCTGCACGTGGAGCTCGACCCGAGCCCGGGCACCGGCTTGGACGAGACGAGTTACGTGCAGTGCGAGCTGATCCGCTCGATCAGCCGCAAACGCCTCGTCCACCCGCTCGGCATCGTCGGCCCCGACGAGAGCCACCTGGTGAAAACGGTGATCAAGACCCTGCTCGACTACTGAGTGCACCACTCGGTGTCGAGCGCCTCGCAGAGCAGATCGACTCGTGAGGCGTTGCGCAGGTGCCTGGAGGTCGCCTGAGCAGGCTCCGCGAAGGCCCGTTGCCTGCTGGTCGGGCCGAGGGCCACGGTCGGGCGCGCAGTTGGTCCAAGCCACCGGCCAGAGTCACCGGGAGATCGGGGGGTGCTCGGCTAGGATCGGCGGGCCGTGTTCCTGAAGTCGCTCACCCTCAAAGGATTCAAGTCGTTCGCCGATGCGACGACGATGCAGCTCGAGCCGGGCGTGACCGTCGTGGTCGGTCCCAACGGTTCCGGCAAGTCGAACGTGGTCGACGCGATCGCCTGGGTGCTCGGCGCCCAGGCGCCAAGTTCGGTCCGCAGCCAGAAGATGGACGACGTCATCTTCGCCGGCACCGCCAAACGGCCGGCGCTCGGCCGCGCCGAGGTCATCCTCGCCCTCGACAACTCGTCGGGAATCTTGCCGATCGAGTTCACCGAGGTCGCCATCTCGCGCACGTTGTTCCGCACCGGCGAGAGCGAATACGCAATCAACGGGGCGAGCTGTCGGCTGCTCGACGTGCAGGAGCTGCTGAGCGACGCCGGTGTCGGCCGCCAGCAGCACGTGATCGTCAGCCAGGGTCAGATCGATGCGGTGCTCAACGCCCGACCCGAAGACCGCCGGGCGATCATCGAAGAAGCCGCCGGGGTGCTCAAGTACCGGCGCCGCAAGGAGAAGTCGGAGCGTCGCCTCGACGCCACAGAGGCGAGCTTGCTGCGCGTGCAGGACCTGCTCCGTGAAGTGCGCCGGCAGCTGCGCCCGCTCGAACGTCAAGCCGAGGCGGCGCGCCGGCACGGCGATCTGGTGGCCGAGCTATCGGCGCTCAAGCTCTTCCTCTCCGGACGCGAGATCGCGTCGCTGCGAGCTCGACTGACCGCGCTCGCCGGCGACAAGGCGCAGATCGATGTAGCCGAGAAGGCCCTCCGCAGCGAGCTCGCCCAACTCGACACCGCCGTGCTTGCTGCCGAAGCCGAGCTCACCGCTCGTGGCGACACCGACCTTGGCGACGAGATGGTGCGAGTCGAGCACCTTCGTGAGCGCGCCCGTGGTCTTCACGCAGTCATGGTCGAGAGGCGTCGCTCGCTCGAACGTGACCATGGCCAGCTCATGGACGGTGGTGTGGTGGCCAACCTCGAGGCCGACGCGGCGCGGGTGCGCGACGAGCTCGACCAGGTTGCGGTCGACCTCGATTCGATCGGTCCCGACGCTGAGGCGCTCGCCGCCGAGCAGGAGGTGTTCGCCGACGAACGGCGATCGGCCATGGCCGCGATCGACGAGATCGGATCGTCGAGCGCTGCTGCGAGTGCTGCCGCCGAGTCACGCGGCGAGCTGCGCTCGGTTCAGAACGGCCTCGGGCGGGCCGAGGCCGAAGCCCGTCGCATCCAGAGCCGCGTCGACGCGCTCCGCGACAAGGTCGGCCGGGTCGACGGCGAGATCGATCGTCTGAAGGCGCTCGTCGAGCAGGCCAACCACTCGGAGGCCCCGCTCGTGGCCGACGTCGAGGCAGCCGAGGCACGTCGGCTCGCGGTCGAGGTCGACGCCGAGGTGGGTGCCCTCCGTCGCCAAGAAGCCGCCGAGGAGCTGTCGCGGTGGCGGGCTCGTGGCGATGCGTTGCGAATGGCGCTAGAGGCCACACGGGCCAAGGCCGGCACCGAGCATCTTGCCGGCGTCGAGGGCGCGCTCGGCACCCTGCTCGACCTCGTCGAGATCGATGCCGGCTGGGAATCCACGGTCGAGGCTGCCCTCGGCGACGCGTTGCTCGCGGTGGTGGTCGACGATCCGACGGCCGGTCGCCGGGCGCTGCAATCGTTGCGCACCGCCAACGTCCATGGCGCCGTCCTTGCGCTCGGCCTCGCCGCGGCGGCGCCTGTGACCGCACCGGCCGGTGGCGATGCGGTGCGACCGCACGTGCGCAGCACGTCGGCCGAGGTCAGCCGATTGCTCGACGCCATCGTC
>VFMC01000287.1 GCA_006515795.1 Acidimicrobiaceae bacterium
TGGCCGTACATGCGTGGATGGGCTTCGATCATGGTGGGACTCGTCGTGCTGTTGCCGACTGTGGTTCCGTCGACCCTGGTGTCGTCCACCAGTCACGCCGACGACTCTGCCGCCGAGCAGGCGGCGAAGGAGATCGCCGACGCTCGCGACCGGGCCAACGCTGCCGCCGATGCCCTGTTCGAGGCCGAGTCGCAGCTCGACACGCTGCAACTCGCCCAAGAGGGCCTGCAGGCCGAGATCGCCGCGCTGCAGCAACAGATCGATGAGCTTCGACGAAACGTCGAGGCAGTGGCGATCAACCGCTTCACCCGTTCCGGCACCAGCTCGTTGCCACTGCTCACCGGGTTCCGCAACGTCGGTGATCAAGCCCAGGTCGATGTGCTGATCGACGTCGTGAACGAGACGTCGGCCGACGACTTCGATCAGTTCGACGTGCTCGTGAGCGAAGTCGAGGACAAGCAGCACGATCTCGCCGATGTCCAGGCTGCCACCGAGGCGGCGCGGGCCACCTTCGACCAACGCCGCCAGAACGCGCTCGCCGAAGTCGAGCTGCTGAAAGAGGTCGAGGCCGACCGGCTCCAGGACGAAGCCGTTCGCAAGGCGCTCGAGGCCGAACAGGCCGTGCGCCGCCAGATCGCCGACGCGCAGGCCCGTGCCGAGGCCAAGGCGCTGCAGGCGCAGAGGTGGTACGGGCGGGGGGCAGACGGGCACCTTGGGCATCGGCGGTCGGCCGGGTTCGTCGCCCGGCGATCTGGCCGGCGACGGCTGGATCTGCCCGGTGCAGGGCGTGGTCTCGTTCGGCGACACGTGGGGCGCGCCACGCAGCGGCGGGCGCACGCATCAGGGAGTCGACATGATCGGCAACCGCGGCTTGCCCGTGGTCGCGGTGGTCGATGGTTTCGCCCAGCAGAAGGTGAACACGCTTGGCGGCAACAGCGTGTGGTTGTCGGGCGCCGACGGCAACAAGTACTACTACGCCCATCTCGACGACTGGGAGGCGCAGGGCAACGTTGCCGCCGGCACCGTCATCGGCTACGTGGGCCAAACCGGCAATGCCAAGTTCTCGGTTCCCCACCTGCACTTCGAGATCCACCCGGGCGGAGGGGCGGCGGTCAACCCGTACCCCACCACTCGCGCCCACTGCTGACGCGTTCCGTTCGACACGTCCGACCCGTGTCGGCAAGGCTGCCGTCGATGGCGCACCCGCCCGCACCCGATCAAACCGGCGAACTGGCCGTTCGACTGGCTCTGGCGCTCGACGTCGAGAAGGTCGACGGTCTGGTTCGGCTCTCGGGGGGCGCCTCGCGCGACACCTGGCGGTTCACGGCCGGCGGCCGGTCGCTGGTCCTGCAGGTGCAGCGTTCGGGCGATGGTCGCGACATGGGTGTGGAAGCCGCCGTCGTTCGCGCCGCCGGGAAGGCTGGGATGCCGGTCGCCTCGATCGTCGCCGCGTCGAACCAGGCCGACGACATCGGCGCCTCGTACATGGTGCTCACCGCGGTGCATGGCGAGACCATCGCCCGCAAGATCCTGCGCGACGACGAGTTCATCGCAGCCCGAGCGGCCCTCACCACCGAACTCGGAAGCGCGCTCGCTGTACTGCACTCGATCCCGATCGATGCCGTTCCGGGGCTCGCCGACCTCGAGCAGGTGGCGCACTACCGCGACATGCTCGATTCGCTCGGGTGGCCGCACCCGACGTTCGAGCTGGCCTTCCGTTGGCTCGAGCAGCACAGACCGGCTTCGACGGCTCGCGCCATCGTGCACGGCGACTTCCGGCTCGGCAACATGATCGTCGGCCCCACGGGCCTCGGTGCGATCATCGACTGGGAGCTCGCCCACGTGGGTGACCCGATGGAAGATCTCGGCTGGCTGTGCGTCAAGGCTTGGCGCTTCGGATCGCGGCGACCGGTCGCCGGTGTCGGCGACTACGCCGAACTGTTCGCCGCGTACGAGGCTGGTGGCGGCACGACCGTCGATCCCGATGCCGTGCGCTGGTGGGAGGTGCTCGGCACCTTGAAGTGGGGGATCATGTGCATGGTGCAGGCGGCTGCCCATCTTTCGGGCACCAGTCGGAGCCACGAACTGGCCGCCATCGGCAGGCGGGTCTGCGAGAACGAACACGATCTGTTCCTGGCACTCGAGGGGCGATGGTGAACCCGCACGACGTGCCCACGGCCGAGCAGTTGCTCGAGTCGGTCAGGGAGTGGCTCGAGCGCGATGTGCTGCCGGCAACGCAGGGTCGCCTTCAGTTCCACGCCCGCGTCGCGGTCAACGTGTTGGCGATGGTGGAGCGTGAACTGGCGATCGGAGCCGAACAGGCCACCGCTCACGCGGCGCGGCTGGCGAGGTTCGGCTGCGAAACCGAGACCCAACTCGCCGACCGGATCCGTGGTGGCGAGCTCGACGACCGGATCGACGAGGTTCGCGACGCAGTGTGGGCGAGCGTGCGCGACAAGCTGACGGTGGCGAACCCGAAGTACCTCGACGGCTGGCGGACCGGGCCGGCGGACGGCTAGCCGGGCTGCCGCGGCCGCGTCTCGATCGACACGGGCTGAGCGCCATCATGGTGGCCGGCCGCCAACTGGCCGCAGGCAGCATCGATGTCGGTGCCTCGGTTGCGCCTGACGGTTGCGTTCACGCCGCGGTCCTCGAGCAGCTGTCGGAACTCGCGGACGCGAGCCGGGCTGCTGCCCTTGGTTGGCCAACCAGGCGTGGGGTTGAGCGGGATCAGGTTCACATGCGCCGGCGGGTGGAACCGCCGGCAGAGCCTGGCCAGTTCGTCGGCGTCGCGATCGCGGTCGTTCACCCCCTCGATCAACGCCCACTCGAAGCTGATCCTTCGGCCCTTCACCTGCAAGTAGTCGGCGCAGGCGCGGGTCAGCTCGTCGAGCGGGTATCTCTTGTTCATCGGTACGAGGCGGTTGCGGTCGGCATCGTTGGCGGCATGCAGCGACACTGCGAGGTTCACCGGGAGCGGCCGCCCGGCCAGTGCGCGGATGCCGGGCACGATGCCGATGGTCGAGATGGTGAGATGCCGGGCCGAGAGCCCGAGGTCTCCGTGGATCCGCTCGACGGCGCCCCAAACGGCCGCTTCGTTTGCCAACGGCTCGCCCATGCCCATGAACACCACGTTGGCGAGGCGGCGGCCGAGGTCCTTCGATTCGCGAGCGGCGCGGGCGACCTGCTCGACGATCTCGCCGACCGTGAGGTGGCGCTCGAAGCCCGCCTGCCCGGTGGCGCAGAAGCCGCAACCCATCGCGCAGCCGGCCTGGCTGCTCACGCACACCGTGACGCGATCGGGATAGAGCATCAGCACCGTCTCGATGCGGTTGCCGTCGTCGAGTTGCCAGAGGTACTTCACGGTGTCGCCGTCGTCGCTCACGCGGCGGGCCACCTGCGTGAGCGCCAGCGGGGCAACCTCGTCGAGGCGAGCGCGCAGCTCCTTCGGCACCGATGTGAGCTCTTCGTTGGTGGCGAGCTGCTCGTACCACCCGCGCCACACCTGATCGACGCGGTAGCGCGGCTCACCACCCAGCAGCTCGGCGAGCTCCTCGCGGGTGCAGTGGTAGCGCGTGCTCATCGGCCTGCGATCATGAGCTCGGTGGATGGGGGGTGCCGGGCACGGAGCCGAAATGGGCGCGATCGGTACGGTGCACCACGAACCCCATCGAGGTGTAGAGGCCGATGGCCGCGGCGTTGGTGCCGTCGACGTACAACATGCCGATGCGCACGCCTCGATCGGCCAGGTGGGTCAGTCCTGCCGAGGTGAGTGCTCGGCCGAGCCCCAGCCCATGGAAGTCGGGGTGCACGGCGATCAC
>VFMC01000288.1 GCA_006515795.1 Acidimicrobiaceae bacterium
GAGATCGAGGGCGAAAACCTGGTGTGCACCTTGCACGGCTGGCGATTCAACCTCGAGACGGGCGAGTGCGTCAACGCCACCAACCGCAAGCTGCGCATCCGCCACGCCGATTGACCCACTTCCCCCACCGGCCAACCCCCGCCCACCCCCCGCAACTTTGTCGGTCTCGACAGGTTGGGCGTGTTCGGACTGCCAAGGATGGGGTCAGGCGACGGTGATGCGGTAAGCGAAGACGAAGGCGCCCGTACCGAGGCGGTACTGCGGCATCACGTCGGGCCCGCAGCTTCCGGTGCCGAGGCCGCGATGGGCCACGTCGAGGTGCACCACGAGCTCGTCGCGGGCGCTCAGCTCGGTCGCGGTCGTAGCCGCGGTGAGATCGGCAGCTGTGAAGTGAGTGGCGGACACGTGCAACGCGTGCGGCTGCACGACGTCGACGCGAACGCAGCCGCGTCGGGGGTCGATGAACTCGAACCACCGGCAGTCGGTGCGCAACCCGAACTCCTGCGGCACGAGGTACGGCGACCGATCGGGATCACCCTCCCAGATGCCGAGCGGCGAACCGGAGTTGCGATCGGGATAGTTCTCGCCGGGTCCGCGCCCGAACCAACGCAACCGGGAGAACCGTGCCGGTAGGGCGAACGTCACGCCGACGCGCGGCAGGTCGGGCAGCGAGTCGGGCACGACGACGCGATGGCGGTACTCCACCGATCCGTCCGACTCCACCAGTCGATCCCACGTGTGCTCCACCAACTCCTCGGCCGGCCGGGTGTCGACCTCGGCGTCCTGCCACCGCACCAGACCGGTGCCGCCGACGCCGATGCGCCGCGACAGATCGGGCATCAGCTTGAACCCGTCGTTGTCGATCGGTGCTCGCCACAGCGAGAGCTCGATCGGCGACACCAACAGATCGTCGATGGCGGCTCTGCCATCGCTGCCCCGGCGCCTTGCCTTGACGCGCACCCGTGGGGCGCGGCGCAGCTCGATCTGATCGGCAGCGACGAGATGGCCAGCCGGTGCGTACCACGTGGGCTTGCGGAGGGTGAACCGCACCGACAGGTGAACCTCGTCGGTTCCGTCCGTCACGCGGCACGGCGCGGTGATGTCGACGGACGAGCTCGGTGGCACCGCGGGCAGGGCAAGCTTGCCGGTCTGCACGACCTCGCCGGCGACACGCAGATCCCACGCGACCGCGTACGCCTCGAGCCCGACGAACGACTGCCTGTTGGTGATGCGGATGGTGCCCTTGCGGCGGCCGGGCTGCACCGTGACCGGCCGGTACACCCAGGCCACCTCGTGCATCGCAGGATGCGGCTCGAGGTCGGCCGAGACAAGACCATCGGCGACGAAGTTGCCGTCGTGCGGGTGCTCACCGAACTGCCCACCGTAAGCGAGGCGTGCGGTGCCGTCTGGCAGCCGTTGGCGGAGGCCGTGATCCTTCCACTCCCACAAGAACCCGCCTTGCAGCCCGGGCGTGGCACTGATGACCGCCCAGTAGTCGGCCAACGAACCGTTGGAGTTGCCCATCGCATGGCTGTACTCGCACAGGATGAGCGGCCGCGTGCCCTTCCCCGATTCCCCGTACTGGCGGATCGCCTCGACCGTGGCGTACATCGGGCAGACGATGTCGCTGGCCGCCAGGCCACCGCGGACCCAGCCTTCGTGGAACGGCGCACCTTCGTAGTGGAGCGGCCGGCTCGGGTCGTGCTTGCGGATCCAACCGGCAAGCGCGTCGTGACTGGTGCCGTAGCCCGATTCGTTGCCGAGGCTCCACACGATGATGCTCGGATGGTTGATGTCGCGGCGCACCATCCGCAAGCCGCGAGCCAACCACGAGGCCAGATAGCGCGGGTCGTCGCACAGGCTGGTGTTGTAGGCGTGGCTCTCGATGTTCGCCTCATCGATCACGTAGATGCCGAGCTCGTCGCACAGGTCGTAGAACGTGGAGTCGTTCGGGTAGTGCGACGTGCGCACAGCGGTGATGTTGTGCCTTCGCATCAGTTCGAGATCGGCGCGCATGTCATCGGCCGTCACGGCCTTGCCGCGGTCGGGGTGGTGATCGTGGCGGTTGACCCCGAAGATCCAGATCGGCTGTCCATTGACCAGCAACTGCCGGTCGCTGACCTCGACGTGGCGAAAGCCGACGAGTTGCGATGTTGCTTGGGCGACCGACCCATCGGGAGCAACGAGCTCGACGCACACCCGGTAGCGGTTCGGTCCCTCGGCACTCCATGGAGCCACGGCCTTCAGCTCCCACGATGCGTGAGCGACGTGGCCCGAGAAGAGGTACGGCGCTTCGAACACGTGTGGCACGGGAGCGATCTGCGGCGCGGCGACCCGCTTTCCGGCGAGCGTCTCGGCCCAGGTGCGCACCAGCCAGCCGGCGGCCGGCTCGACCACGAACCCTACGGTGGTCGCCACCGAGAGCAGCCCGGCACCGTCGACCATCCGCAGGTCGGCGATGCAGCGCACGTCGGCGACGTGCACCAGCGGCCTGGTTTCGACCAAGACCTCGCGGTGCAACCCGGCCATCCACCACTGATCCTGATCCTCGACGTAGCTCTGCGCGCTGTACCGAACCACCACGATGGCGAGCTCGTTCGCACCGGGCCGGAGTGCGGCCGTGATGTCGTACTCGCTCGGCAGGCGGCTGTCGGTGCCGTATCCGACGAAGGTGCCGTTGACGTACACGGCATGCACGCTCTCCGCTCCGGCAACGTGCAACACCACCTGCTGTCGCCGCCAGCCGGCCGGTACGGTGAACCTGCGGCGGTACACACCGGTCGGGTTGCGTGGCGGCAACGTCGGCGGAGGACCGGGGAACGGCATCTGCACGTTCGTGTAGTGGGGCAGATCTGCTAGGCCCTGCATGGTCCAGTTGCCCGGCACGGCGACGGTTAGCCCTCCAGTGGGGGTACCGCCTTCGACAGCCGAGGCGGGCACCGACTCCGGCGTGTCGAACAGCTCGAACGCCCAGCGTCCGTTCAGCGATCGGCGGCTTCCCGCGTCGGCCGGCAGTGGTACGTGGGCGGCGAGCCGGTGCAGGCTCAGCAGCTCTGGGTCGGCCCACGGGCGCAGCGCGCCGATGACAGGCAGCACCTCAGCCGCCGTGCACCCAGACGGTCAGCCCTTTCGCCATGAGGTCCATGTCCCAGATCATGTCCATCGCCAGCACGCTCACCCGGACGCAGCCGTGCGATGCCGGATAGTTCGGGATGCTGTTGGACCCGTGCACGGCAATGCCACCGCGGAAGTACCCGTTCGCGGTTCACCTTCCACAACCCGTCGGGGGTGATCGAGACGCCGGTCTGGAACTCGCCTGGGGAGTTCTTGTCCTCCTCCTCGTACGGCAGGCCGTTGCCGGTGGAGGTGTTGAGCACCAGCACCGTCATGCCGCCGCGGACGACGAACAACAACTGCCTCACCTTGTCGACCTCGATGAGGTCGCCGGTGTCGGCCCGGCCGTGAGCACGTTCGGGGAACTGTGAGAGGTAGTCGGCAGTGACCTGGTCGACGGCGCCGGTCGCCTCGAGGCCGATGTACTTCTGGAAGGCCATCACGGCTTGCTTGGTGGTGTGCCCGTACTCGCCGTCGGAGCCGGCGTGCCAGAACCCGAGCTGGGTCAGCCGGTCTTGCACCGCCACCGTGGCGGCTCCGTCGCCGGTGCCGACCGCTTCGAGCCGGGTCGGCGCCGGGCCGACGATCTCGACGTTGGGGGCGAGGGTGGTGGTGGGACCGGCGGTGGTGGTGGGACCGGCGGTGGTGGTAGGAGCTGCGGTGGTGGTAGGAGCTGCCGTGGTTGTAGGCGCCAAGGTGGTGGCCGCCGAGGTGGTGGCTGCATCGAGGGGCGACGACGAGAGCGACGACGGGGGAAGGGGCGAAACGGGGATGGTGATCACGGGCTCGTCGGCAGCGGCCTCGACCGAACCGGTGCCGCTCGAACACGAGCTCGACATCGACGCGACACCGACGACCGCGAGCAGCGGGGCCGAGCGACGAACGATGTGGCGAAGGTGTCGGGGGAGACGGGATGCCATGAAAACCTTGGGTTGGAGTGCTGGCGGAGCACGGGCGAGTTGGCCAAGGATACCGCGACCGCCGTGCCCGGGCGTGGCAAGTGACGGTCGCCGGACAGGGTCGCCGGAACCGCCCGTCGGTCAGATCGCCGGCAGCTCGAACCAGATCGTGAGGGCGTACTTGATGCCGCTG
>VFMC01000702.1:0-356 GCA_006515795.1 Acidimicrobiaceae bacterium
ACCTCGAGGTAGTGGTCGAGGTCGAGGACCTCGTCGCCCTTGCGGCCACGGCGATGCGACGTGACGACCGTCGCGCCGTCGAGTGCCTCGATGGTCTCGGCGCCGACCCGCACGTCGAGCCGGCGGCGGACGTAGCGAGCCGGCACCGAGTAGTGACATTGGCGGACACACACCCGGGCTTTCGTGTCGACACGATGTGAGCCGATGACGGTCGCGTCGAACGGTTCACCGGGCAGGCCCATAAGCGCGTCGTGTTCCAACGCGAAGTGCTCCGCGACACTTACGCGGCGATGAGCGATGAACCGATGGTCGTCGAGTTCCATCGCCGCGGCGAGGAGCTCGTTCAGTTCGTCGAG
>VFMC01000702.1:438-1250 GCA_006515795.1 Acidimicrobiaceae bacterium
AACCGGCCGACTTCGCCCTCGACTCCGCCTTTCTCGTGCGCCCCGTCGATGCCAGGGATGCAGAAGAAGCTGTCGAAGCGGTAATGCGATCTGAGCGCGACGAACCGGTCCGCCTCGAGCCGGTCACGGCCGCGAAGCACTTTCACGACCGCGGCCTTGAGGTTGTCGTAACGGACGCGGCCGGGAACACCACCGAAGTGTTCGAACGCGCGAACGTGACCATCGAGGAACACTTCCTGCGCTTCGTTCACATACGCGCGGCAATACCCACGACCCGACGCCGAGAGCCGCATCACGAACAACGACACCTCACACAACACGCCAGCGAGATACACGCTGATCGTCCCGAAATCGACTTCGGCCTCTGCGCCCAACAGATGGGTCTGGGGGACCGTGACCTCCGCCAACGGCAGTCCCTGACGAGCGCGGACCTGCGCGACGTAACGCCGCACCGTTGACTCGCCGATCCGCGCGTCGTGCTCGACCACGAGTCGCTGCCAAACCCGACGGGCCGTGTGCCGCTGCTTCCGCGGCGCCGTGCCATCCGCCGCCAACCAGCCATCAACGATCGACTTGAACGCGTCCATCTTCGGCGCCGGACGCACCACGACCTTGCGCGGCGGTGGCACCGCCGACGCCAACGCCGCGCGGACATCACGCCGATGAACCCCGAACCGGCGAGCCAACTCCCGAATCGCGACCGCCTCATCCTGCACCCGAGCGCGACGAATCTGCTCGTACAACCGCACCTTCGACCTCTTCGCCATCCCCCACGGTCCCGCCCGCCACACCGGCCAGCGCGGACCCCAACA
>VFMC01000703.1 GCA_006515795.1 Acidimicrobiaceae bacterium
CGATCGGCGACTATAACCCGGCGGACGACAGCTACACGCTCTACACCAGCACGCAGAATCCCCACGGCGCCCGCTCGGACCTCGCGCACGGGGTGTTCCACCTGCCCGAGACCAAGTTCAGGGTGGTCGGCCCGGATGTGGGCGGCGGCTTCGGCATGAAGGGCGACACCTATCCCGAGGAAGCGCTGGTGCTGTGGGCGTCGCGCCGGTGCGGCCGGCCGGTGAAGTGGATCTCGACGCGCTCGGAGGGCCTGCTGGGCGACGCTCACGGTCGGGACCAGGTGGTCTACGGCGAGATGGCGCTGGACGAGACCGGCAAGATCCTCGCGATCCGGGCGCAGGCCCTTCATGCGGTCGGCGCCTACATCGCGGGGGCCGGCATCATTCCGCTGGTGTTCTCGCTGAGGTTCATCCCGGCCGTCTACGACGTGCAGACGATCTTCGTGACCACCCGCGCGGTGTTCACGAACACCTCGCCGCTCGCGCCGTATCGCGGTGCGGGCCGGCCGGAGGCGAGCTATCTCACCGAGCGGCTGCTCGATCGGGCCGCGCGGGTGATCGACGTCGATCCGGCGGAGATCCGCCGCCGCAACTTCATTCCGCCGCACGCGATGCCGTACGCGACACCGACCGGCTTTGTCTACGATAGCGGGGAGTTCGGGCAGATCATGGAAAAGTGCCTGGAGCTCGCCGACTGGAAAGGGTCCGAGGCGCGCCGCGTGGCGTCGGAAAAGAAGGGCAAGCTGCGTGGACGAGCCGTCACGTATTTCATCGAGCTCTCGCACGGCCAGGGCCACGCCACGACCTACGCACAGATGGTGTCCGACTGGCTCGGCGTGCCGTTCGAGGACATCCGGTTCGTCCAGGGCGACACCGACCAGGTGTCGTTCGGCCGTGGCACGTACGCCTCGCGGAGCTCGATGCTCGGCGGCTGCGCGCTCAAGGCGGCGGCGGACGCGGTCGTCGAAAAGGCGAAGCGGATGGCGGCGCATCTGATGGAGGCCGCGCCGGTGGACATCGAGTTCAAGGAAGGGCAGTTCCGGATCGTCGGCACCGACCGCTCCATGCCGCTCGTGGAGGTGGCCAAAGCGTTCTATCGCCCGATGGGGCTGCCCCCCGAGTTCGGCGTCGGGCTGGAGGCGAGCGGTTCGTACGCCACCGAGCCGCCCAACTTCCCGAACGGCTGCAATGCCTGCGAGGTGGAGGTCGATCCGCAAACCGGCGCGGTGCAGATCGACCGCTATATCGTCGTCGACGACGCCGGCCGCGTGATCAACCCGCTCATCTGCGAAGGACAGATCCAGGGCGGGGTCGCGCAGGGCATCGGTCAGGCGCTTCTGGAGGAAGTCGTCTATGATCGCGAGTCTGGGCAGCTCGTCTCCGGCAGCTTTACCGACTATTGCATGCCCCGGGCCGACGATCTTCCGGGAT
>VFMC01000704.1 GCA_006515795.1 Acidimicrobiaceae bacterium
TCGCCGTGCGCTCCGAGATGTCGATGTCGACCGCGCGCAAGTGCTCGGTCAGAATCGTGCAAGTCGAGCCGTAGTCGGGACGGATGTCGGTGAAGATGGCGTTGTAACCCGATTGCTCGGGGTGGTGGTCGATGACCAGGTCGACATGGGGCAGCAGGCCCGGGAAGTAGTGCGGCTGCACGTCGACCAGCGCGATCTTGTCGAAGTCCTTGAACTGCTCGGGCGTGACCGTCTCGATCTTGATGTCGAGCAGCTTGACCATGCGCAGGTTCTCGGGCCGCGTGACCGGTTGCAGGCAGCCGATCACCGCGGTCTGTTTCGTGCGCCGCAGGATGCTGCGCAGCGCGAGGCCGCTGGCCATGGCGTCCGGATCGGGATCGTTCGCAGCGCGAGGCCGCTGGCCATGGCGTCCGGATCGGGATCGTTGTGCGTCAGGATCAGCACGCGATCGGCGTCGGCCATGTAGCGTTGGTATTGCTGCACGCGCTGGCGCGTCACCGATCGCCCCAGTTCGGTGAGCAGCGGCGGGCCGGTCAGCTCGGCCAGCGTCAGGGTCGTCACTTCCGGGAAGTCGTCGCGCAGTTCTTCCGCCCGGCGCACGTCGCCGAGGCTGGTGCCCAGCACGTAGATCAGCGTGCCGCCGGCGCCGCGCAGCGCTTCGAGCACCTTGCGCAGGCCCTTGCGGCCGTTGTCCTCGACAAAGACGGGGGTGACCGGCGAGAGGCCGGCCTTGACGTAGCTGTCGACCTTCGTCGGATCGGCCACCGACACGGGCAGCTCCGAGTGTTCGAAACGCCGGGCCAGGGCCCGGCTTTCCACCAAGACGTCGAGCTCCGCGTTCGGAGTGAGGACCGCCTCCAGGAGCCGGATCACCAGCTCCGTGTGACAGACCGCGAGACAACGCACGATCCTTTGATTATATCCCCGCCAGCTTGTAGCATGGCCGCGTGCGGCGGGCAGTCACGGCCGGTTTCGTGGTGTTTATGGCGGCGTTCACGACCATCGTGGGCGGTCAGCAGCCGTTTCGTTCCGGCGTCGACCTGACGACGTTCGGCGTGACCGTGGTCGATCGCAAGGGCAACCTGGTCACCGAGCTCACGCGAGCCGACTTCGAGGTGATCGAGGACGGCAAGCGGCAGGACTTCGGCTATTTCGCGGTCGGCGACGGCGAGACCGC
>VFMC01000705.1 GCA_006515795.1 Acidimicrobiaceae bacterium
GTTGGTGGTCCGGTGGTCATGGTGGTGTTGTCGGGGTGGGTGATGGTGAGGGTGCGGTTGTTGTCGAGGTGGAGGGTCCAGTGGTTGTGGTGGACTTGGTGGTGGTGTTTGGTGCAGAGGGGGAGGAGGTTGTTGAGGTTGGTGTGGCCTCCGTGGCGCCACCAGGTGATGTGGTGGATGGTGCAGTTGTGGTAGTTGGTGGTGCAGTTGGGGATGGCGCAGGTGGGGTAGAGGGCTTGCAGGGCGCGGCGTTGGGCGCGGTTGGCGAGGCGGGTGGTGCGTTGCAGGTTGAGTTCGCCGGGGGCGTGGAGGATGGTTCCGTTGCCGATGATGATTGGGTGGGTGTCGCTGCGGTGGAACAGGTCGCGTAGGACGGCGTTGGGGATCTCGACGGGTAGTCCCCAGTCGATGATCGGCCCCTGACCGCCGCCGCCGCCGCCGCAGCCGTCGCCGCTGTTGTCGCTGCCGTCGCTGTTGCCGGTGCCGGTGGTGTCGGTGGTGGTGTCGATGACGACGATGATTTCGGGTCGGTTGAGGTGGGTGCCGTGACCGTTGATGATGTGGAGTAGGGCGTGGGCGCGGAGGAACGCCTGTTTTTCGGTGGGGTCGGTGGGGCAGTTGGAGTTTGAGTCCGGTGACGGGGTCGAGGTTCATGTTGAAGTGGTGCATTCCGGAGGCGAGGTCGATGCGGGTGTGTAGGCGCACGGATCGTTGCTGGTGTTGCAGGCGGGCGATGCCGTCGTCGCCGGCTAGTCGTTGTTCTTCGCGGCGTAGGGTGCGGGCGAAGTCTTCGGCGGTGGTGTTGGTGGCGATGTGCACGAGCCGGTCGCTGTCGGCTAGGAGGGCGGCTTGTTGGCTGGTGTTGAGGCGGCGCAGGCTGTGGCCGAGGTGGTCGAGGTGGGCGCCGCTGAGTTGCCCGTCGGTGAGGGCCCGGGCGAAGCCGGGTGCGGTCTTGGCGGTGCGGGCGCGTTGGATGACCCGCTCGGCGTCGCGCAAGCTGACCCGGGCTGTTTCGGCGAGGACCTGTTCGGGTACCGCGACCAAGGTTTCCAATGCCTGCGCGCACACCAGGCGCTGCGCCTCGCACCATGCCGACAGTCGGGCCAGCGCGCCGAGCGCGGTGACGATCAGGTCGCGGTCGACACAATCGGGTTGCACGCGATGGACACGATCCACCAGTGAAACGACTTCGTCGTATCCCATTACGCACCTCCCCGGTCTCAGCCACGCTGTCGGATGTCGGGCACCACGGCCGATACTTCGGGGAAGAAGTAGATCGAACTGTAGTTCGACCCACCCCCCAACACAACCCC
>VFMC01000289.1 GCA_006515795.1 Acidimicrobiaceae bacterium
CCACCAGTTGCCATCGGTGTCGACCCAGCTGACACCGGTGCCGGTGGAGTCGGAGTACGAACCGGTCACGCGGGCGACGCCGGGGCCTTCGCCTGCTCCGGCCGCCGGCTCTGACGTCGCGGGCGTATCGGCGTCGAAATCGCTGTCGTCGGAACTGGCCGAACCCGACGACGGGAACTCCGGGCTGTATCCACCTGGCACGTCCCCGGATTCGCCCGACGATGGGTTGCCGGGCGTGGCCGGGTTCGGCGTGCTCGTACCCGAGCCCGGTTGATTCGATCCACCGGTGTTCGAGCTCATCGGCGTGTTGCCGGCGCCGGGGAACTGGTCGAGCAATGCCTTGCCGGCGTCGGTGGTCGGTCCACCGGGCCGAATTGCGTCGAGCAGGTCGGTGTTGTCGATCAGCTCCTCCGGTGTAGTCGGCCTCGTGTCCTCGGCTGGTCCGAAGTTGGGGGTGCCGTGTTGCGTACCACTGACGACCACCGCTGGGCCGGCGGGCAAACCTGCCTCGAGCGGCGTCTCGCGTACGCCGTCGATCTCTGTCGAGAAGTCCTTGAGTCGCTCGGTTCGCGTCCCGTCACCGTCGGCGTCGACCCGGTCGGTGATGGTCACGACGCGACGGTCGGGGTACACCACTTCGTGCGTGGTGACGTGGGTGCTGCCGATCTGGACCTCCCTCGCAGGCGTTGCGATCCCGTTCGGATCAAGGAAGCTCTCGGGAGTGATGCCCCGCTCGGCAAGCTCGATCCGCTCCTGAAGGTTGCGGATCTCCTGCTCCTCGTCGGTGCTCAGTCGTCCGGGCTCGACATCGGCGATGGTGTAGGTCTCGCCGGTGAACGGGTCCTCGCTCGTCACGTGCGCCCTTGTCGGAACGGCTGGTTCGGCCGTCGGAGGCGAATCGGCGCCCTCAGTGCCACCCTCGCTGAGCAGCACCCGGACGTCGGAGTTGTGATCGTGGATCCACTTGGTGACCGCCGGGTCGTCGGGTGTGGTGCCCAACGCGTCGGCGATCTCCTGGCGCGTAGCCCGGTCGTCCGGGTCGAGCTTGCGGGTCTTGCTTTCGTCGGCCATCGTCGGCCTCCCTGTCCCTAGACCCTGACCGTACTCCCGACTTCACTTTCGTTCGACGGGCAAATTCCCGGTATTCGCGCAGTGGCTCGAGCCGTCGCTCTAGATGTGGTCGAGGGCCTGCTGCAGGTCGGCGACGAGATCGGTGGCCGACTCGATGCCGACGCTGAGGCGCACGAGCGCGTCGGGCACCTGCAACGGCGATCCGGCCGCGGAGGCGTGGGTCATCTGCCCTGGATGTTCGATCAGGCTTTCGACTGCACCCAACGACTCGGCCAGGGTGAAGATCTGGGTGTGGCGCACCACGGTGAGCGCAGCATCGAGCCCACCGCGCAAGGTGAAGCTGACCATGCCGCCGAAGTCGCGCATCTGCTTGGCGGCGGCGCGGTGGCCGGGATGATCGGGGAGCTGCGGGTAGAACACCCGGTCGACCGCGGGGTGACCGACGAGCATGTCGACCACCGCCCGGGCGTTGCTGCAATGGCGCTCCATGCGGACGCCGAGGGTCTTCACGCCGCGCAGCACCAGGTAGCAGTCGAACGGCGCCGGCACGGCGCCGGCCGCGTTCTGGGTGAACCGGATCCGGTCGGCGAGATCGTCGTCGTTCAGGGCGAGGAAGCCACCAACCACGTCACTGTGACCGCCCAGGTACTTGGTGGCGGAATGCACCACGATGTCGGCCCCCAGCGCCAGCGGCTGCTGCAGGAACGGCGTGGCGAACGTGTTGTCGACCACGACCAGCGCGCCCCTCTCATGGGCGATAGCAGCGACGGTTTCGATGTCGATGCAGGTGAGCAGCGGGTTGGTCGGCGTCTCGAGCCAGACCAACCGCGTGTCGTCGGGCCACGATGCCACCAGCGCGTCGAGGTCGGTGAGATCGACAGCGCTCCACGGGAAACCGAGAGGCGCCCACACCTTGGAGATGAGCCGGAACGTGCCGCCGTAGGCGTCGTTGCCGAGCAGGATCCGGTCGCCCTGCGACAGCAACCGCAAGACGTTGTCCTCGGCCGCGAGACCACTGGCGAAGGCGAACCCGTGGCGAGCCAGCTCGAGCGACGCCACGCATGTCTCGAGTGCCGAGCGCGTCGGGTTGCCACTGCGCGAGTACTCGTACCCCTGGTGGTTGCCGACGCCATCTTGGGCGAAGGTGGTGCTCAGGGTTATCGGCGTGACAACCGCTCCGGAGGCGGGATCTGGCGCCTGGCCGGTGTGCACGGCCCGCGTCTCGAACCCCCAGCCTGCCTGCTGTTCGGCCTCACCCATTGTTGCGCTCGTTCTCGGTGGCGAGCACGTCGAAGTAGTTGAGCAGGTCGCTGCGCGTGAGCACGCTCAACGGTCGCCCGCCCGACAACGTGAGCAGCGCCGGCGACCGGTCGAGCATGTCGACTGCCAGCGACACCTTCTGCCCGACGCCGATCGTCGGCAGCTTCGGCCCCATGACCTTCTCGACAGCCATTGCCATCACCGACGGATCCTGGTAGACGGCCTCCATCAGCTCGAGTTCGTCGACGGCCCCCGCCACCTCGGCAGCCGCGAACGGCGGCGTGTTCTTGCACACCGGGAGCTGGCTGATGTTGTTGGCGCGCATGACCTCGATCGCCTCGCGAACTGTGTGCGTCGGGTTGACGTACAGCAGCGCCGGCGTCTCACCACGCGTGTCGAGCACAGCACCGACGCACTGATCGCACTCGCGGAGGAAGCCGTAGTTCGCCATCCAGTTGTCGTCGAACACCCGCGACAGGTACCCACGCCCAGAGTCGGGATTGAGCACCACCACGATGTCGTCGGGCTTGGCCAGCTTGGCCACCTTGATCGCTGCCGCCACCGCCATCCCACCCGAACCACCGATGAGGATGCCCTCCTCGCGGCTCACCTGCCGGGCGGTGAGGAAGCTCTCTTCGTCGCTGATCGCGATGACGTCGTCGTACAGCTCTGGTGCCCAGGCCGCGGGGAAGAAGTCTTCGCCGACACCCTCCACGAGATATGGCCTGCCCGAGCCACCGGAGAAGACCGAGGCGTCGGGGTCGGCGGCGATCACCTTCACGTTCGGGTTCTGCTGCTTCAGGTAGCGGGCAACGCCGGTTATCGTGCCGCACGTGCCGGCGCCGGCGACGAAGTGCGTGATCCGTCCACCGGTCTGCTTCCAGACCTTCAGCTCGAAGGTGAGCCGCTCGGCAACCTTGTAGTAGCTCGTCGGGTCGTCGGGTGGCACCGCCACCGGGCACACCACCACCTCGGCGCCGTAGGCACGCAGCAGCGACACCTTCTCGGGCGCGACCTTGTCGGTCATCACGAACACGCAGCGATAGCCGCGTTGCGCGGCCACGATGGCAAGGCCTACGCCGGTGTTGCCGCTCGTCGGTTCCACCAGCGTGCCGCCCGGAAGCAGGAGCCCCTCGCGTTCGGCAGCGAGGATCATCTCGAGCGCCGGCCGATCCTTGGCCGAACCTCCGGGGTTGGTGGTCTCCATCTTCATCGTGAGCACCGATGGGATGTCGTGGATCTCGCTGATGCGCTTGAGTCGCACGAGCGGTGTGTTGCCGATCAGGTCGATCACGCTCTCGGCGATGTCGGTGCCGTGGAGGCGGATGTCAGCGGCGTCGTTTCCCCAAGCCATGGCCAGAGGGTACCTGCCGCCGATCCAGAGGTCGACGGGACCCCTGTCACCTCAACCAGTCTGTGAGCGGTGCCCGGGTTGGCGCCGGGTGTGGCTCACGGATCAACCAGTCCGTGAGCGGTGCCCGGGTTGGCGCCGGGTGTGGCTCACGGATGGGTGGGCAGCTCGGTGGCGGTCGTGTCGACGGCGGAGTACGGGAGCTTGGCGAAGAACGAGTCGGCATGGCGGGCAAGTGCGCGGATCGCGCTGTAGTTCGCGCCGCCACCGATGAG
>VFMC01000290.1 GCA_006515795.1 Acidimicrobiaceae bacterium
ACCTACAGCATCACCTGCAGCGGCGGTCTGGACGCGAATCTCGACTTCGACTATTCGCCGGGGACGCTGAAGGTGAACCGGATCCCGGCGGACATCCAGGCCGGCAGCGGCACGAAGGTGTACGGTACGTCCGACGCGGCGCTGGCCACCACGCAGACCGGCGTGTTGGCGGGCGACATCGCCGGCATTACCTTCGCCACGACGCGCGTCGCCGGCGAAGGCGTCGGTGATTACGTGACGACCGCGACGGCCACCGGCGGCGCGTCGGGCAACTACCTCTTCACCCCGCACGACGGCAACTTCTCGATTACCCAGAAGGCGATTACGGTCACGGCGACGTCGTTGACCAAGTTTCTCGGCTTCGCCGATCCGCCGCTGACCTACGCGATCACCTTCGGTGGTCCGCTGGTCGGCACCGACTCCTTCGCGGGCGCGCTGGTGCGCGACGCCGGTGAACTGCTCGGCGGCTACGCCATTCGCCAGGGCACGCTGACCGCAGGGCCGAACTACTTCATCACGTTCGTCGACGGCACCCTGGCCATCATTGGGACTGTGCCGCCGATTGCCGTGGACGACACCGCCAGTTCGGCGGGCGCCGCGCCGGTCAGCATCAACGTGCTGACCAATGACTCCGACCTGGATGGCGGCACGCTGAGTGTGACCGCGGTCACCCAGCCGGCCGGCGGTGCGGCCGAAGGCGTGGTCACCACCTCGGGTAACGTGGTGGTGTTCACACCAGCGCCGGGCTTTGTCGGCACGGTGACCTTCACCTACACGATCGGCGACGGCCAAGGTGGGACGGCCACGGCCACCGTGACGGTGACGATCACCAAGCCGACCTGCACGACGACCGATGGCTACCTGACCTACTCGCAGGGCGGATGGGGCGGTAACGGCGCCCCCGGCCAGTTCCTGGCCGCGAAGTTTGGGCAGGTCTACCCGTCCGGCTACGTCATCATCGGCGGTAACCAGACGCTGAAGTTCACGAGCGCCAACGCCGTCAAGGTGTTCCTGCCAGCCGGTGGCACGGCGGCGGTCCTCACCTCGAGCGCGGTGAACCCGACCAGCTCCTCCGCGGGTGTCTTCGCGGGGCAACTGCTGGCGATGCGCCTGGCGGTGGACTTCTCGGCTGCCGGCGCGACCCAGGCCGGGCTCGGCGACCTGGTGATGTTGTCGGGACCGTTCGCGGGCTCCACGGTCAATCAGATCCTGGCGGTGGCCAACGCGGTCATCGGTGGGCAGACGAGCGCCCTGCCGAGTGGCATGTCGATCTCGACGCTCAGCGGCATTCTCGAGTCGCTGAACATGAACTTCCACGAGGGCACCACGAACAACCGGCTGCTCGGCTGCCCGGGCCAGTGCGTGGCCGGCACGATCATCCTGAATGAGACCTCGTCCGGCATGGCCGGCAACATCCGGACCTTTGGCGGCGCCGGCGTGTCGGTCAAGGCATCGGCGTTCAGCCGCGTCAAGAGCAACGGTGTGTGGAACACGGCCTATCTGGGCGCGTTCGGCGCCGCCGGCTTGGGCGTGATCGACGGCAGCGAAGGCGACGGCTCCAACGACAGGCACAAGGTCGACAACATCGGCGATCGCCTGAACTACGTGCTCTTCGAGTTCTCGAAGCCGGTCATCGTGACCAGGGCGTTCCTGGACTCCCTCGGTTCGGACAGCGACGCCACGATCTGGATTGGCACCAAGACCGATCCGTTCGCCAACCACGTCACGCTCAGCGACGCGCTGCTGGCGAGCCTGGGCGCGCCGCAGACCAGCGCGGCGTCCGGCTCGACCGACCGCTGGGCCACGTTCAACAGCGGCAACACGACCGGCAACGTGCTGGTGATCGCGGCCGACGTCACCGATACGACGCCGGAAGACGCGTTCAAGATCGCGAAGCTCGACCTGAAGTGCGAAACGGTCAATCGGCCGCCCGATGCCGTCAACGACAGCCTGTCGACGACGAAGAGCACCGCCAAGACGATCTCCGTGATCGCCAACGATTCCGACCCGGACGGCGACAGCCTGACGGTGACGGCCGTGACCCAGCCCAGCATGGGCAGCGTGGTGCAGAACTCCAACGGGACGGTGCAGTACACGCCGCCCTCGAACTGGACGGGCACGACCTCGTTCACCTACACGATCAGCGACGGCAATGGCGGCACCGACACGGCGACCGTCACGGTGCTCGTCGCGAGCCCCGGCTGCAACGATAGCGACGACGACAGCGACAACGACGACGACAACGACGACAGCGACGACAACGACGACGACTGCGACGACGACGACCACGACGACGACGACAACGACAACCACGACGACAGCGACCACGATCGGGATTGCGATCGCGAGCACTCGCGCAACAGCCGTTGCAACGACAACGACGGCTGGTATCGCGACCACGACCGCAATCGCCAGCACAACCACAACCACAATCGCAACGGCGTCTGCGCGGATTCGTCGCACTTCCGGAGCTGGTACCGCTAGGGAGAGCCCTCCAGGCTTGCGATTTCAGCCCGTCAGGCCTCGCGGCTCGCGCCCGGGGCCTGACTTACGTACGGCGCGCCAACTTTCCCTTACACTGGCTGTTCTCAGTTACGCACGCCGCGGTTCGTGCCGATAAGAAGCTTCGGTCAGGCTTTGCTGATAGGCGATGTAAAGTCCTGTAAAGTCATATAAACATACATATTGTTCTATAATGACTGTGACTGAGAGGGCGAAGCCATGCACGGCGGGCGCAAAGATTTGTCGGCACGGATCCTGATAGTGTCTGTGGTGGCTGGCTCGGTTGCCTGCGAGGCGCCGAGAGATGTTCGCCGGGCGGTACCGAGCTACGACAGCTTCACCCAACAGTTGGTCCAGTTGAACGCCGACCAGGACGGCGACGGGCGTACCGATCAATGGGCGTTCTTCGAGGGCAACCGGCCGCTGCGGGGAGAAGCCGATGCCGACGGCGACGGCCGCATCGACCGCTGGGAGTATTTCGATGCGCAATCGGCGTTGACGCGCGTGGGCACCTCCAGCCTGAACGACGGGATTGAAGACACGTGGACGTGGGTCAGTCCGTCCGGGGGGGACGTCCGGGTGGATCGCTCCCGCCGGCGGGACCGGCAGATCGATCGCCGCGAGCACTTTCAGAGCAAAGTCATGGTTCGCGCCGAGGAAGACACCAACGCCGACGGCCGGCCGGACCGGTGGGATCGCTACGAGGG
>VFMC01000291.1:0-2155 GCA_006515795.1 Acidimicrobiaceae bacterium
GCCCACCGCGCCCGGCACGAGCACACCGAGCTCGCCCTGGCGGCCGAGGCACGCCGCACCGCCGAGCGTGGCGCACTCCAGCGCCATCCGCGCCGTACCGGCATGGGCGCCGTCGCGCAGCTTGGCCACCAACATCGCCTGGCGGGCCTCCATCCACAGCGACGCGCTGTCGGACGACGACGAACCGTCGACTCCCAGGCCCACCTGCACGCCGGCGGCCCGCAAGGCCACGACCGGGGCCAACCCGGACGACAGGATCATGTTGCTGTTGGGGCAGTGGGCGACGCTCACGCCGGCGGCGCCGAGCCGGCGCACCTCGTCGGCGTCGGGCGTCACGCAATGCGCCACCCACGTACGGTCGCTGCTCCACCCGGTGCGCTCGAGGTACTCCGTCGGCCGGCACCCGAACGTGGCCAGCGAGAACTCGTCGTCCTCGGCGTTCTCGGCGAAGTGCGTGTGCAGGCGCACGTCGAGCCGCTCTGCCAGCTCGGCCGATTGCACCATCAGCCGCTCGGTGACGCTGAAGGGACTGCACGGGGCCAGGGCGATGCGCACCATTGCGCCGTAGCTGCGATCGTGGTGACGGGCGACTGCCGACTCGCTGTCGGCGAGGATCTCCTCGTCGTCTTGCACCACCGAGTCTGGTGGTAGGCCACCGTCCTTCTCGCTCAGACTCATCGATCCGCGCGTCGGGTGGAAGCGCATGCCGAGCTCGGTGGCCGCAGCGATCTCCGCGCTCAGCAGGTCGCCGGCGCCGCGTGGATGCAGGTACAGGTGATCGGCAGACGTGGTGCAGCCGCTCAGGGCGAGCTCGGCGAGGCCCACGAACGTGGATGCGTGCACGGCTTCCTCGTCGATCGCCGCCCACAACGGATACAGCGATTGCAGCCAGCCGAACAGCGGCTTGTCGGTCATCGGCGGGTACGCGCGGGTGAGGTTCTGGTACATGTGGTGGTGGGCGTTGATCAGGCCGGGGGTGACCAGGCAGTCGGTCGCGTCGATCGCCCGCGTCGCGGCAGGAACCGGGTCGAGCGACGTGCCGACGGCATCGATGAGGCCATCGGTGACGCTCACCCAGCCACCGGCGATCTCGCGGCGATCTCCATCGAGGGTGGCCACGAGCCGGGCGCCGTGCACTACCAGATCGGCCATCACAACCACCTCAGCCCAACGAGTCGACGATGAGGCGGATGTCGGCGACCGTGGTACGTGGGTTGACCACACAGATCCGCAGCACGGTTTCGCCCGCCCACGACGTGGGTACCACGAAGGCGATGCCGTCGCGGAGCATCCGGTCGCTCCACTGCTGGTACTGCTCGGCCGTCCACCCCACGCGGCGAAACATGAAGATGCTGAGCTCGGGCTCGCGGATCAGCTCGAGGTGCGGCGACGCGGCCACCAACGCGGCGCCGTCCTTCGCGACCTGCAGCGTCGTCTCCACCGCATCGCGATAGGCGTCGGTGCCGTACGTGGCGAGGCTGAACCAGAACGGCAGTCCGCGGGCGCGTCGCGACAGGTGATGGGCGAAGTCGCTCGGGTTCCATTCGGTGTCGTCGTCCTGATGGAGCACGTCGAGGTACTCGGCGTGCTGGGTGTGTGCCTGTCGCGCCGCGGCAGGATCGCGATACAACAGCGCACAGCTGTCGAACGGAGCGAAGAACCACTTGTGCGGGTCGACGATGAAGCTGTCGCAACGCTCGACGCCGGCATACCTGGCACGAACGCTCGGCGCTGCCAGGCCCGCGCCCCCGTATGCACCATCGACGTGCATCCAGGTGCCCAGTCGCGCGCAAACGTCGGCCACGCCGACGAGCTCGTCGATCACCCCCGCGTTCGTCGTGCCACAGGTCGCGACGATCGCGAACAACCGCTCGCGGTCGTCTGCGTCGAGCGCGGCAACGGTCTGCTCCAACGCCTCGGTGCGGAGCCGGCCGTCGGCATCGGCCGGCACCTTCACCACGTCGGCGTCCATTGCCCGGCCAGCGGCAACGATGCTGGAGTGAGCCCCGCTCGAGGCCACCACCAACCCGCGCACCCGGTCGAGGCGGCCGTCGGCGCGCTGCCGCCAGCGCCACCTGGCAGCGATCAGCGCCGACAGGTTGCCGGCGGTTCCACCGCTGACGAACACGCCGCCAGCCCGGGCCGGCAGGCCGAC
>VFMC01000291.1:2163-5365 GCA_006515795.1 Acidimicrobiaceae bacterium
GTAGCGCAGCGCCTCGTTCTCGGCGAACACCGCGCCAGAACCCTCCATCCACGAGCCTGCGTAGATGCTCGACGCGCCGACCACGAGGTCGAACAGGATCGACGCCTCGGTCGGCGCCGCCGGCACGAAGCTGAGGAACCGGGGGTGGTCGACGCTGATGCACGCCTGGGCGAGCACGTCGCCGAACACCCGTAACGCCTCCAGGCCACCGATGCCCTCCGTGGTGATGGTGCGGCCGGCCATCGCGCTGAGCTCGGTAGCGGTTCGGCCGATGTCGAGCGGCGGATCGAGACGCATCCGCTCGACGGCGTAACGGATCACGGCTTGGGTGAGCACCTCGATCGAGGCGTCATGGCTGTGCACGACCGGCTCCGGTCAGACGTTCAGGTCGAGCAGTTCGCTGCCCTTGGCGCGCACTTCGGCGTCGTGGTTCAGCATCGACCCGAGGACGGCAGCGAGAGCGGCTCCACCCATGCAGATGAGCACGGGCGACAGGAGCAGCACGACGACGATGGCGATGGCACCAGGCACGCCGCCGAGCCTAGCTGTGAACACAGGCTCGTCGACAGCTGTCGGCTCGTCAGGTGAACGGGTTCACCACCGACACACCGGCGATCACGGCGCCCGGATGCCCCGTGGACGGGTTACAGCGGCTTGAACGCCCAGGCCTCGATCTCGACCACGGCATTGGCGGGCAGGGCGGCGACGCCGATCGTGCTGCGTGCCGGACGCGAGCCACCGAAACCGGCCACGTACGCATCGTTGAAGGTGGCGAACGTGTCGATGTCGGTGAGGAAGCAGAGGGTCTTGGCAACATCGCCGAGAGTGGCGTCCATCGTGGCGAGCTGGGTCTTCAGGTTCTCCACGGCCTGAGCGGTCTGGGCGGCGACGCCACCGTCGACCAGTGCACCGTCGCGGAGGCCGAGTTGCCCGCTGACGATGATCCAGTCGCCGGCGCGAACGACGGGCGTGTAAGGGCCGAGTGGTTTGCTCATGGAGGCAATCGTAGGCTGACGTAGTGCCCAGACCAGATGTGACACTGCCCGAGATCGCGATGCTCACCCGCCGAACCGTCGTGGTCGGCGCCGCCGCGTTCGTGGGATCGAGCGCCCTGCTCGCCGCCTGCGGAGACTCAGCCGCCGATTCGAATTCATCCCCGGCGACCGCAACACCCAGCTCGGCATCGGCTCCCCCGCCACAGCAGTTCGTGCTGGTGCAGCGATACACCAACACATCGCTGGCCCCCGGCGACATCAGGCTCGCCGTGTCGTTGGCAGGCGCCGATGGCTCTCTGCTCACCACCGGGCCCGACGTGCTCACCGGTGTGATCCGCGACGAAAAAGGCGCGGAGGTAGCCGCGATCGCGGCCGAACGTCGTGGCCTCGGACAAGCAGTGCCCTACTGGAGCATCACCGCCACCATCGCCAAGAGCGGGCTCTACGACCTCACCGTCGACGGGGCGATCGGCGATCCCACCCCGTTCCTGCTGTTCGACCCCGGCGAGATCGCGATCCCCTCCGTCGGCGCTGCGCTACCGGGGTTCGACTCCCCCACCACATCCGACGCCCGTGGCGTCGATCCGATCTGCACCCGGACCGACGGGCCGTGCCCGTTCCATGAGGTCACGCTCAACGAAGCGCTCGCCGCCGGCAAGCCAGTCGTCTACATCGTCGGCACCCCGGCGCACTGCTCGACCGGCACTTGTGCACCTGGTCTCGAGTTCCTGATCGAGGCATCGAAGCCCTACGTCGACACCGTCACGTTCGTGCACGCCGAGGTGTACGCGAACCCGGAGGGCACCGAACTGGCCCCCGCGGTGAACGCACTTGCGCTCGACTACGAACCGTTGATCTGGGTGACCGACGCGGCCGGCATCGTGACGAGCCGGATCGACATCGTGTGGGATGCCGACGAACTGACGGCCTTGCTGGCCGCGGCGCTCAGCTGAAGCTCGAACCGCAACCGCAGGTGCGGGTGGCGTTCGGGTTGGTGATCGAGAACCCGGCCTGGTTGAGGCCGTCCTTGTAGTCGAGGGTGGCGCCTTCGAGCAGCTGCTTCGACGCCTGGTCGACGATGACGCTGACCTCGCCGAAGGTGGTCTTCTCGTCGTCGTCGGCAACGTCGCCATCGAAGAACATCTCGTAGGAGAACCCGCTGCACCCGCCGGGACGCACCGCGACGCGCAAGGCCAGGTCGGTGGCGCCTTCGGCCTCGAGCAGTTCCTTGACCTTGACGGCGGCTGTGTCGGTGAGGGTGATCACGGCGGTTCCTCTCGATCGGGTGACAGCGAGTGTAACGCCAGTCACCCGTACAATCATTCCGGTGGAGCCTTCTCCGAGCCGAACACCTCCCACCGAGGACGCCGTGCTGGAGCTGCTGCGATCGGTCATCGACCCCGAACTGGGCGCCGACATCGTTTCGCTGGGCATGGTGCCGCACGTCTCGGTCGGCCACGACGGCGCCGTCACGGTCGGTGTGAAGCTCACCATCGGGGGCTGCCCGCTGCGGGCACAGATCAAGCGCGACGTCGAGACCCGGGTGGCGGTTCATCCCGGTGTCGCGTCGGTACGAATCGACTGGGGCGAGATGACCAGCGAGGAGCGCAGCGAGGTGATGACCAAGGCCCGGTGGAACGCCCGCGAGCGCGCACCCGACACCGAGGTGCCGCTCACCTGCCGCATCCTCGCCATCGCCAGCGGAAAGGGCGGCGTCGGCAAGAGCTCGGTCACCGTCAACCTCGCCGCGGCGGTCGCCGCACGAGGCTTCACGGTCGGCGTGCTCGATGCCGACATCTGGGGGTTCTCGGTGCCGCGCCTGCTCGGCATCGGCGAGCGTCTCGAAGCCCGAGCGGTCGAAGGCAGCGATCGCCCATTGATCATCCCCAACGAGCGCGCCGTCGGCAACGGCATGCTGAAGGTCGTCAGCACCGGGTTCCTCGTGGGCGAGGACACCGCACTGATGTGGCGTGGTCTGATGCTCACCAAGGCGGTCGAGCAGTTCCTGCGCGATGTGCACTGGGGTGAGCTCGACTACCTGTTCATCGACATGCCTCCCGGTACCGGCGACGTGCAGATGGGGCTGGCCCGGATGTTGCCGCGCACCGACCTGCTGATCGTCACCACGCCGGCGCTGGCAGCCCAGAAGGTCGCGGCCCGCGCCGCCGATATGGCCAGGCGCAGCTTCCTGCGGGTGTGCGGCGTGA
>VFMC01000291.1:5388-7853 GCA_006515795.1 Acidimicrobiaceae bacterium
GTTCGCCTGCGACCACGGCGAGTCGTACGCGCTGTTCGGTGAAGGTGGCGGGCAGGCGCTCGCCGACGAGATCGGTGTGCCATTGCTCGGACAGATCCCGATCGAACGAGCGGTAGCGCTCGGCGGCGACACCGGCACGCCGGTCGCGCTCGCCGGAACCGGTCCGGCCGCCGACGCGTTCCGGGGCATCGCCCAGCAGGTGATCGACGAGATCGCTCCGCCCACCAACATGGCCGGATGCACGGCCCGCATGCTCTCGATGGTCTCGGCTGCGCTCGATGCCCGCGATTCCGGTCAGGCCAGCGCGTCGTAGTCGGCGTCGTCGGGCAACGCCACGCCAACCACTTCGCCGTCGGCCGAGGTCCTCAGTCGCGGCAGCACCACGCTCGGTGCCGGCTTGGCGCGGGCCGCGGCCATCGCCTCGTCGACGGTGGCGAAGCGCGCGAGGAACTGCAGGTTCTTGATCGTCGGAGGCATCATCCTCAGCTCGCCCGCTGCCTGTCGCTGCAGTGCACCTGCCGGGCGTGTCCAGAGGCTGGCGATGGTCTCGTTGTCGTCGTGCGTGTGTGCCTGGCCGGGCGGGGCCTGGGCGAGGTAGAAGCGCGTGTCGAAGCGCCGCCGCTCGCCGACCGGGGTGATCCAGTGGCTCACCCATACCAGCTCATCGAGATCGAGGGTGAGGTGGTAGCGGAGGCAGAGCTCGCCGAGATCGAGCGAGCTCTCGTGCACCGCTACCCGCGCGGCCAAGGCGCCGTGGCCATCGGCAACTGTCGCCCCGGCGCGGTCGCGGGCGAGCAGCACACCGGCCTCCTCGAAGCACTCGCGGATCGCCGCCCGTCGATGGGCGCGATCGAGATCGTCACCGTCGCTCGTCTCGACCCGTCCACCGGGAAAGACGTACATCCCGCTGCCGAACACCGCGTCGAGCGTGCGGCGCAGCATGAACACCTCGATGCCGGGCTCGGGGCCTGTCGCGGGGCCTGGCTCGACGTCGCGCACCAGCATCACCGTGGAGGCCGGCCTGACCGGCACCGCGACCGGGTCGTAGTCACGATTCGGGGTCACGTGACGTAGTCTTGCCGGTGGTGCTCGTCTGGATGGATCTGGAGATGACCGGACTCGACCCGGCGAAGAACGTGATCGTCGAGATCGCCACGCTCATCACGACCGACGATCTCGAGATCGTCGCCGAAGGGCCCGACCTCGTCGTCCATCAACCCGAAGAAGCACTGGCGCTGATGGAGCCGATCGTGGTCGACATGCACACCAAGAGTGGGCTGCTCGATTCGATCCGCGCCTCCACGATCTCACTCGAGGATGCCGGCGCCGCCACTTTGGAGTTCATCAAGACCCATGTGCCAGAGGCGCGCAAAGTGCCGCTGTGCGGCAACTCGATCGGCATGGACCGCCGCTTCCTCGACACCTACCTCCCCGAGATCGAGAACTGGCTGCACTATCGCAGCATCGACGTCAGCAGCGTGAAGGAGCTGGTTCGCCGGTGGTACCCGGCGATCAACAGCAGCCGACCGTTCAAACAGGGCTCTCATCGGGCCCTCGACGACATCCGCGAGAGCATCTCCGAGCTGCGCTTCTACCGCGAGAGGGTGTTCGTGCCGGCGGCACCCGGCGCTCCGGCGCCAACCGCCACCCCACCGCCGCCGGCGCCCGCCCCCTGATTGCCAAGGCGCGGCAAACTTTTCCCGATTCACGCCCCGACGCGTAATTCGGTTGACGTTCTGTGAGTTCCGTGGTTGCCTAGGGACGGCCCGCTCTGGCGGACCACCACGCTCACACGACGCACCAGGGAGACCAACCGACATGAAGCACACGATCGCACCGCAGCAGGGCCACATGCCCGCTGGCGCGCGCCCGTGCGGCGTGCTCGGTGGCGGCTACCAGTGGAATGCATCGGTGGCGATGACCGCGAGTTCGTTCGAGTTCGAAAAGGACATCACCACCAAGCGCCCGGCCCGACACCTCGGAGGCCAACCGACGTAGAACTTCACGTCGGAAGCATTCGCTCCGAGGCCGTCGGGATCACAAGATCCCGACGGCCTTTCTGCTTTTCCGCCCGTCCCTCAACCCTTCCGAAGTCGTCCTCGAGAAAGAACAGAAGCCATGTACGCAACGATCAACGACAACCGACTCGACATCACCCACAGCGGAACCCGCAGCCCCGACGCCCGCGGCGCCGAGCTCGACGTCGACACCGTGTTCAACGAGCTGGTCGCCGACGCGAGCACTCCGACGTTGGATGCCGGTGTCGTCCTGCGCACGCCGCAGGCGCGCTGTGCCGACGGCAACGGCACGCTGACCCACCTGTTCTTCTCCGACGACGTGCTCAGCATCGCCCGTGCCAAGGCGATCTGCTCGAAGTGCAAGCTCGCCCCCAGCTGCCTCGACGGAGCGCTCGACCGAGCCGAGCCATGGGGCGTGTGGGGCGGAGAGCTGATCGACAGTGGCCG
>VFMC01000292.1 GCA_006515795.1 Acidimicrobiaceae bacterium
ATCGTTCGAGTCCCTGTCCCAGCGCAGCTACGTGTACGACGTGGTCGGCAACGTCATCGCCGTGTTCGAACGCGAGAACAGCCAGCCGGTCTCGCTCGGCGAGGTGCCGCCCGATGTGTTGCAGGCGATACTCGCGGTCGAGGACAACGAGTTCTTCTTGCACAAGGGTGTCAACGTGCGCAGCCTCGTGCGTGCCACGCTCTCGAACTTCGCCAGCGATGCACCGCGGCAAGGTGCCAGCACGATCACCCAGCAGGTGGTGAAGAACGAGTTGCTCGCCGGGCTCGAGCGCGACGGTCGCTACAAGTTGCTGCAAGTGCACTACGCGCTGATGCTCGAGAAGAAGCTGACCAAGGAACAGATCCTGGAGAGGTACCTCAACACGATCTTCTTCGGGAACAACGCGTATGGGTTGCAGGCCGCGGCCGAGGTCTACTTCGGCAAGAGCGTTGGTGAGCTCGACATGGTGCAGGGTGCGTTCCTCGCCGGGCTGATCCGTTCGCCGTCGGGCTACGACCCGATTCGCCATCCGGAGCGCTCGCGGGCACGGTTCCGTCAGGTGGTGGAGCGCCTCGCCGCGGTGGAGATGATCGAGCCGACCCAGTCCGACGTCTTGGGCGAGACATGGGAACTGCCCGAACGGTTGAAGGCGCTTCCCACCTACGACACCGCGCCGACGTACTACACCGAAGCCCTTCGCGAGTACCTGCTCGAACGATCGAACATCCTCGGCGACACCGAGCAAGAGCGCGCCAACCTGCTGTATCGCGGTGGTCTGCGCATCCACACCACACTCGACCCCACCCTGCAAGCACACGCCGAAGCCGCCCGCGACACCCTGCCAGGCACCAAGATCGGCATCGATGCCGCGATCGTCTCGCTCGACGCGAAGACCGGTGCGATCCGGGCGATGGTGGGAGGCGAGGGGTTCAAGCCGAGGGTGGCCGAGATCAACATGGCGCTCGTGCCACGCCAGACCGGGTCGAGCATCAAGTTCTTCATCCTGTCGGCCGCGGGGTGGCGGGCAGTCTCGGCCCGCTCGACGCTGCCACGTGGTCGTCGCTGAACTGCGCGTTCGCCCGCCTGTCGCAGATCGTCGGACTGAACCGGGTGGTGGACACCACGTACCGGATGGCCGAGTCGTCGTACCTCTATCGTGGCCAGCCGAAAGAAGACCGAAGGCCCCTCCAGCCGTACGCGAGCTACGCCACTGGAGCCAACGAGATGAGCCCGCTCGACATGGCCGCCGGAGCGCAAACGCTGGCCAACAACGGATTGCACCAAGCTCCGTACTACGTCGAGTGGGTCGAGCGCGCCGACCGCACGCGCATGTACACGCACGAGAGCGTGGGGGTGCAGGTGCTCGACGAGGCGGCCGCCCTCACCACGACCAACATCCTCAAGGGTGTGCTCAGGCAAGGAACGGCGCGGCGGGCGCTGTCCGACTTCCCCTTCCCAGCGGCCGGCAAGACGGGCACCCAGCAGGACAACACCAACTCGTGGTTCGTCGGCTACACGCCGCAGCTTGCCACGGCCGTCTGGGTGGGTGATCCCGACGGCTACACCGAGATGGTCAGGGAGAACGTGCCGGAGTTCTACGAGCTCGACGGCGTCGACGCCGTGCAGGGCGGCACGTACCCGGCGCGCATCTGGGGGGTCTACTCGCAGGCCGCGTTGGCCCTGTTGCCGGTGGAGGACTGGGCGCCCCCTCCGGCACTCGTTCGCAAGTCGATGCGTCTGTACCTCCCCGGCGAGGAGTGCGCCTACAAGCTTGTCAGTGGCGTTCTTCCCACGCCGGGCGCCACCACGACGACCGCTCCAGCCGTCACGGCTCCACCGGCCACCGTGGACCCGGCTGATCCGAGTGCCACCGTGGCGCCGGAGACTACGGTGGCCCCCGTGGTCATCCAACTGGTTCCCGGCGCGACGACGATCCCGCCCGATGTGCTCGACCCCCGCGCCCCGATGCCGTCGGTCGAACCCAGAACGGCGGTGCTGCCCTGCGCCAAGCTTCCCCCCGGCGTGATCGTGGCCAAGCCAAAACCATGACCGTCGACGCGCACGCATTGCTAGCCCTGCAGGTCCTCGACTCCGAGCTCGACCAGATCGCCGGTCGCCGCAAACGTCTGCCGGAGCACGCCGCGTTGCAGGCAGAGCTCGATGCTCTGGCTCGATGGACTGCTGCAGGCGACGCGCAGCGCTCGTCGCTCGACGCCGCGCTCGAATCGATCGAAGCCAACGAGGCTGCCGGCAAGCAGCTCGACGTCAAGCAGGCTCGTCTCGAGGCGCAGCTGAAGACCGTGATCGCGCCGCGAGAGGCGGAGGCGTTGATGCACGAGATCGACGGCGTGAAGGCGAAGCACAGCGCGCTCGACGACGTCGAGCTGGCGGCCATGGAGCAGCAGGCGATCGCCGAGGCCGCCTTGGCCGAGCTCGCCGCAGCCGAACCGGCCATCGCTGCGCAGGTCGCCGAGGCCCGAGCTGCTCTCGATGAGGTGCTCGCCCAGATCGCCGAGGAGGAGCACGAGGTTCGTGGTCGCCGCGACGCCGCCGACCACGCACTCGTCGATTCCGATCGAGCCCTGTATGCGTCCACCCGCAAGCGGTTCGGCGCGGTGGGGTTCTGCGCGCTGGATCGACGCTCGTGCACCGGTTGTCATGTCGATCTCTCGCAAGTCGAGTTCGAGCAGGTGGTGGCCGATTCGAAGACGTCGCTCGCCGAATGCCCACATTGCGCACGCACGCTCGTCATCTGATCGTTCGTGTTCCTCTGGTTCGTCTCCGCATCGGTCCTGACGATCTTTTTCGTTTTCCGCGATCCGACGTTCGACCATCGCCCGCTGGTCATCGGTTCACTGCTGCCCGATGTGGTCGACGGCCCCTTCGGTGGCGCTCGCGTGATGCACAGCGTGGCCGGTGCTGTCGGGTTGATGGCGGTGGTGATGCTGGTCACCGCCGGCCGCCGCCCGGTCCGCAAGAAGCTGCTGGCCGTGCCGATCGGTGTGCTGTTGCACATCGTGTTCGATGGTGCGTTCGCGAACACCGAGGTGTTCTGGTGGCCTTTCACCGGTGGGTTCGGTGGTGCCGCCCTGCCGGTGGTCGAGCGGGGTTGGTGGAACGTGGCGCTCGAGCTGTTGGGAGCCGCGATGCTGTGGTGGTGCGTCCGCCGGTTCGGCCTCTCCGACCGCGAGCGTCGGGTTCGCTTCTGGCGCACCGGTGAGCTGATCGCCGCCGGCCCGTAGCCCACCCGAGTGTTTCGTGACCCACCGGGGTGCGCCGAGACCCTCGGGCATCCCCGAGCGACTCGGGTGGATGCCAGCGACTCGGGTGGATGCCAGCGACTCGGGTGGGGGATCCGGTGCGGCTACCCGAATCCGCCTCCGAACCCATCATCGACCGACCACGCTGGGCGTTTTGGCGTGAAGCCCGTACAGGGCCCGTGGAGTGGTCGTCTGTGCTCGCAGCGGAGTCTTCGGTGGTCGGGCTTGACGTCTGCTTGAGGGATGCCGGTGTGATCAGTGGGCCGTTCGGCCCATTGGCCGTCGGGCGCCTTTCCGCGCCTGCAGGCCCTCCGTATGGTGCCCCTCAGGCGACACCGACGAGGTGGCGGCGAGTCGACGGGAGGGGACGCAGATGGCTCCAAGGACAGCAGGTGGATGGAAGCGCAGGGCCGCTCTGGCGGCGGTGCTGGCAGCGACCGTCGGTGGCTTGGCGATTGTCAGCCCGGCGAGCGCCAACAACGGCGGCGACGATGGAGACTGCTGGGAGCAGACCTGGAACGTCGAGCCCGACGACGACGGGTTCGACGATGACGGCTACGACGACGACGGGTTCGACGATGACGGCTACGACGACGACGGCGTTGACGACGATGGTCTCGATGACGCCGGTGCAGGCCTCGACGAGGACGGGCTCGACAACGACGGTCTCGATGACGACGGAGTCGATGACGACGGGGTAGACGATGACGGTCTCGATGACGACGGGGTAGATGACGACGGCTACGACGATGCCGGCGGGTTCGACGACGACGGTTACGACGACGACGGGCTCGACGACGACGGTTACGACGACGACGGC
>VFMC01000706.1 GCA_006515795.1 Acidimicrobiaceae bacterium
CCACCGGCGAGGTCAGCCGCTTCTACGTCAACCAGGGCGGCCCGCAGGCCGGCACCATCGGCTTCTACGTCGAGGACACGAACAACCGTTGGGGCACGCTCATCTCCGTTCCGGCCGACCAGGAGGTGGACCCGGACAACCTCCAGGGCGCGTGGCGCGACTGGACCTGCGACTGCGACTTCGCCGACCTGGACGATGACGGCTTCACGGACCTGTTCCACAGCGCCTACGGCCCGAACATCGACGGCAGCGACGACAGCCGCATCTTCATCAACGACACCACGGGCGTGTTTGACGAGTTGTGGCCGTGGTGCTTCGGCGTCCAGGGCTCGACCATGGACATCCGCACGCACACGATCGACCTGGACCTGGTGGACCTGGACGCCGACTTCGACATCGACGTCACGATGTCCAGCCGCAACAGCCAGGGCCGCATCTACATGAACAACCTCTACAACGGCCTCTCGGCCTCGGCCTTCAACGACATCTCGCAGTTCGCGCTGGTGGCCCAGGGCATCGTGAGCTCCGCGACCGCCAACTACGAGGGCGAGTTCGGCGACGTGGACGGTGACGGCGACTTCGACGTCTGGTTCAAGAACTGGAACGGCAACACCGACCGCATCATGCGCAACGACGGCTTCACGGCCGGCTCGGGCGTGCAGTTCAGCCAGCAGAACAACTGGATCAAGAACGACCCGAACAACGACGAGAACGAGGTGGACTTCGTCGACTTCGACGGTGACGGCGACCTCGACTCGTTCGTGGCCAACTTCTCGGGCACCAACCACCTGTACGTGAGCCCGCAGGGCGAGTTGCCCACGGGCAACCCGGGCGGCCTGACCACGCTGGACGGCGAGACCGCAGACGTCGACAACGACGGCGACCAGGACCTGGCCGTGGCCAATGACGCCAACCAGCAGAACTACCTGTACCGGAACTCGCTGGGCATCCCGGACACGCACGCGCCGACGTTCCACGCGGTGACCAACCAGGCCGACAAGGCCAACGGCAGCAGCACGGTGATCCATGCGGCGGTGCGCGACAACACCAGCTACTACGTCGTGCAGTTCTACGACGTGAAGCTGGTGTACACGGTCAACGGCGGCTCGCCGGTGTCCGTGGACATGTTCGCGCAGGGCTCGATGCAGTTCCGCGGCGTCATCCCGGCCCAGACGGACGCCACCGTCGCGTACCACGTCGAGGCCACCGACCTCGCCGG
>VFMC01000293.1 GCA_006515795.1 Acidimicrobiaceae bacterium
CCCACCCCTACCCGGCCATCGTCGTCGACAGCCGCTGGGACCTTGTCGCCGCCAACGCCGCTGCATCGCTGTTCCTCGTCGGCGTCGCCGAACACCTGTTGATCCCGACAGTGAACGTGATCCGGCTCAGCCTCCACGCCGACGGACTCCGCCCACGGGTGGTGAACTTCGACGAGTACGCAGGACACGTCCTGGCCCGACTGCGGCGTCTCGTCGCCCACAGCCCCGATCCCTCACTGACTGCCCTGCTGGAGGAGTTCGGCGACCTCGACGTGACGGCACCAGAACACGCCGACGGGGTGGTAATGCCATTGGTGCTCGACGTCCACGGGACACCGGTACGGATGTTCACCACGATCGCCACGTTCGGTACGCCTCGCGAGGTCACCCTGTCCGAGCTCGCAATCGAGACCTTCTACCCAGCCGACCCAGCGAGCGCCGCGGCGCTCGCAACATTCCTCTCGATCGACCCGTAGACGGACGGGCGGGCTGCGACCGGCGGGAGCCGGCAGCGCGGGTTCAGGCGTCGTCGTCGACATCGCTCGTCAACGCAGCGCTGCCCCAGACAACCACCCGCAGTTTTCCCGCGGGAAAACACCGCACAACCACCACCGCACTAACCGACCCGGCGACCGGCGCTTGCGCTCAGCGGCGACGGGCGCGGGCGACCTCGTAGGTGGCCAGCGCCGCGGCTGACGATCATGTCGCACCGCTCGCGGACCAGTCGCGACAGACCGGCGCCCTCGGCGCCCATGACGATGCAGATCCCCTCGACGGCGAGATCACCGATGTCGAAGAGGTCGCGCTCGGCAGCATCGTCGAGCCCCACCACCCAGATGCCGGCATCCTTCATCGCCGCCAGCGCCGAAGGGAGTCCGGGCACCATCGCCATCGGCACGTGCTCGACGGCGCCGGCTGCGGCCTTGGCCACCGTAGGCGTTACGTGCACGGCCCGGTGCCGCGGCAGCACGACACCCTGCACGCCGGCGCCGTCGCAGCACCGCAGCAGCGCACCGAGGTTTCCGGGATCGGTGACACCGTCGACCGCGACGAGGAAGGGCACCACGCCCGGCGTGCGCTTCACCAGGCTGGCCAGCTCCACCTCGGGGACACCGTTGGCGTAGGCGATGATGCCCTGTGGCGCCTCGGTGCGCGCCGCCGCTTCGAGCCGCTTGCGAGCCACGTACTGCAGGGGGATCCGCTCGTGGGCGGCGATGTCGATGATGTCCTGCACGGTCTCGTTGTCGTCGAGATCGGCCGCGACCCAGATCTCGCGCACCCGCCGCCTACCGGCGAGCAGCAGCTCGCGCACCGCTTGGCGCCCTTCGATCTGTTCACCACCGAGCGTCTTCACCGGCTTGCGCGGCGCCTCGCCGGTGGGCGTGACCTTGCCCGTGCGGGCAGCACCTCGCGACGCGAACTGCTTCGACGACGACTGCCCGCTGCCCGAACGCGACGAGCCACCCCTCGAACGTTCCGGGACTCGGCTTCCGCCAGACGATCGCTGATCGCCCTTGGCCCCTGCCGAAGATGCCTTCGTGCCGCCGGCGCGCGCCGGCTTGGTGCCGCCCGCCTTGCCGCGGCCCTTCGCCGATCCTGGCTTCACGTCGACTCCTTCGTGATCACGGCAACCGCCCAACAGGCGATTCCCTCCCGCCGGCCGAGCGCGCCGATGCCTTCGGCGCGCCTACCCTTCACCGTCACCGGAGCCCCGGCCGCGGCGCTGAGCCGCTGCTGCATCTCGATCCGGCGCGGCGCGAGCTTGGGCACCTCGCACACGACCGAGCAGTCGACGTTGCCAACCTGCCAGCCATCCGCCGCGACCAGCCGGGCCACCTCGGCGAGCAGGACCAACGAGTCGACACCCTCCCACCGCGGATCGGTGTCGGGGAAGTGCTGCCCGATGTCGCCCAGGCCGGCGGCCCCGAGCAAGGCGTCGGCGGCACAATGGGCGATCACATCGGCATCGCTGTGCCCGACGAGGCCGGCGACGTCGGGGAAGTGCACGCCGCCGAGCACGAGCCGGCGCGCCGGATCGTCGCTGAAGCGATGGATGTCGAAACCCTGGCCGACGCGCACGTTCAACATGAGGTCACCTTGCCCGCGCCCATTCGAGGTCGGCCGGGTGCGTGATCTTGCGGTTGTCCGGTTGTCCGGCGACGACGCGCACCCGACAGCCGATCGCCTCTACGAGCGCTGCGTCGTCGGTGCCCTCGACCCGACCTCGATGTGCCTCGCGGAGCACCGCGGCACGGAACGCCTGCGGGGTCTGCACGGCAACGAGCGACTCGCGCCGCGGCGTGGAGGCCACCACTCCCTGGCCGTCGACGATCTTGATGGTGTCGGTGACCGGCACGCCGGGAACGACGGCGTCGGCCCCGGCCGCGACGGCCCCGATCACCGATTGATACAGCTCGACGGTCGCGAACGGGCGGGCCGCGTCGTGGACGCACACGATCGTGGCATCGGCGGGCACGGCCGCGAGTCCACAGCGCACCGATTCGCTGCGCGTGGCTCCGCCCGCCACGGCAGTGCGACCCGACAACGACTCGGCGGGCACGTCGGCTTCGGGTACGACGACCACGACGCGCGTGCCGGCGAGCGCGGCTGTAGCGACGGATCGGTCGATCATCCTGATGTCGCCGATCAGCTCGTACTGCTTCGGTCGGCCGAATCGCGCACCACTGCCGCCGGCGACGACGATGGTCCACACATTCTCCGGCTCGGCGAGAGGCACGACGATGCAGGGTAGTACGGTGATCCCCGCATGGCTCACGAGGAACTTCTCGCTTCGTCCGAATTCTTCGCCGCCGCAGCGCCCGATGTGATCGCCACCATCGCCGCGAGCGGCCACGAACGCACACTGGTCCGAGGAGATGTCCTCTTCAGGGAGGGCGACGCCGCCGATGCGTTGTACGTCGTCACGCGGGGCCGACTGGCGATGGCCATCGCCAACCCGATCGACAACCGCGAGACCGTCGTGTCGCTGATGGAACATGGCGACCTGTTCGGTGAGATGGCGATGCTCGACGACGGCGCACGGTCGGCGATGGCCCGCGCCCTCGAACCGTCGACGGTGCTGTCGATCCCATACGAGAGCGTGCTCACCTTCTTCCGTCAGCAACCCGAACTGCTGTGGGGCGTCACCCGGCTCCTCGCCCGACGCCTTCGGGTGATGGACGAGATCCTCGCCGACAGCGTGTTCCTCGACGTGACCGGTCGCACGGCAAAGCGTCTGCTGGAGCTCTCGGAGGGGGCCGACGAGTTCACCCTGCCGATCACCCAGGAGGAGCTCGCCGGAATGGTGGGCGCGTCACGCGAACGGGTGAACAAGGCGATCGCCAGCTTCATCCGCCTCGGCTGGATCGATCAGCACGAGCGTCGGTACACGATCATCAAGCGGTCGAGCCTCGAGATCCGCGCCCGCTGAGGGCGACCGCCGACCACTCCGCTCAACCGGTGAGCCACTCCCGCGCCAGCCGGAACGCCTCGGCCGCGTCGCCGGGTCGGTGCGCCGGACGCGCCGGGTCGTGGGCGAATCCGTGCTCGGCTTCGGGGAACCTCGCGACGTTGACGCCCTTGGCTTCGAGAGCATCGACGTCGGCAGGTGGCGTGTAGGGATCGAGCTCGCCGATGATCGCCAGCACCCGACCGGCGTTCGCGGCCAGGTGCTCCAACGGTTCGCCCTGGGTGGGGCTGCGCCACGCCTCGGGAACACGGATCATCCCGTAGAAGCTCACGATGCGGTCGAACCGATCGGAGCGGCTTGCCTTGTGGCAGGACGCGACCGCGGCGGACCGGGGCCCGATGTCGGCCGAGAGGTCGCGTCCGGGGAACGGCTCGACCGCGCAGACCCCCATCGACCACTCCGCGGCGAGTCGGGCGACCAGATCGTCGTACAGCGGCCGAAGCCCGAAGATGTCGGGAGCGATGACGAGCCCCATGGTGGGCGACGACGCGCTCACGCACATCTCGGCCGGCGATCCGCTGGGCAGGATGATCCTCACGGTCGAGCGCTCACGTGTCGCCGCTCATGCGTCACGCCGGCTGGTGAGGAGTGCGCCGACTCCGGCCACCACCGCAGTGACGGCGAAGAAGTACAACCCACCGAGCACTCGCCCCAGCGACTCGCTGGTGGACGCACCATCCGGATTGCCCAAGTTGATCCCGGCGTTGTATGGAAGCCACTTGAAGGGATGGTCGACCCTGGCCACGGCAAGCACGGTGGCGATGAGACCCTCGGCCACGAGAGGCCACAGCAACAGCAGGGCAACAGCAACGGGCGTGCTGCGAACCAGCAGGCCAAGGCCGTAGCCGAGCAGCGACACGATCGCCGCGAAGATGATCACGCCGACGAGCCCACCCTTGGCGCTGCCAGCCGCTGACAGCGAGATGTCACCGCCTCGCGAGTTCATCACCGCTGCACCGATGCCGAAGCAGAGCACCACAACGGTCGCCTCCACCAAGATCGCCACCGCCACGGTGACGATCGCCTTGGCGACGATCACGCGGCTTCGCCGAGGGGTGGCCGCAAAGGTGGGCCGGATGGTGCCAAAGGCGAACTCGGAGGCGATGCCAACGGCACCGATGACGCCGAGCAGCATTCCAGTGATCACCGATGTGCCGGCCACCAGCCCGACCAAATTCCGCGAATTCACGTCGTGGAGGTCGCTCAGCGTCGCGGTGAGCACGGTGATGATGAGCGGGAACGCAACCGCGACGATCGCCAGAACCGCGTTCATCCTGACCGTGCGCAGCTTGATCAGTTCGCTTCGGAGCACGTTGATCACAACGCACCCGCCTGATACTCCTGCACCGACGCCGTGGCCTTGAGGAACGCGTCCTCGAGCGATCCGGTCTGCACCGACAGCTCGTGGAGCACCACTCCCAGACGGGCGGCGAGCTCGCCGACCTCGGGGGCGGTGGCGTGGTGCACGTCGACGGTGTCATCGCCGACGTAGTCCACCGTCGCACCACCGCCGCGCAGCGGTTCGACGAGGTTGGCGACTCGCGGGCTCTTCACCCGCACCCACTGGTCGCCGAACTTGGCGACGAACTGATCGACGGTGCACTCCTCCACGAGCTGGCCCTGGCCGATGACGACCAGAGAGCTCGCCATCAAGGCCATCTCCGACAGCAGGTGACTGCTCACAAGTACCGTCTTGCCCTGGCTGGCGAGGTGCACCAGCACGTCGCGGATCCAGCGGATGCCCTCGGGATCGAGGCCGTTGGCCGGTTCGTCGAGGATCACCGTGCGCGGGTCGCCGAGCAGCACGCCGGCGAGCCCGAGGCGCTGGCGCATGCCCAGCGAGTAGGTCTTCAGGCGCTTGCCGCCGACCGCAGCCAGACCGACGACCTCGAGCACCTCGTCGACTCGCTTGCCGGGCAAACCGTTCGAAGCCGCCAGCCAGCGCAGGTGGTTGCGGCCCGATCGACCGGGATGCACGTAGCCGGCATCGAGCAGCGCACCGACCTCGTGCAGTGGCTTGACCAGTGCCGAATAGGGCTTGCCGTCGAACAACGCCCCACCGGCATCGGCTCGGTCGAGGGCGAGCATGCAGCGCATGGTGGTGCTCTTGCCGGAGCCGTTGGGACCGAGAAAGCCGGTGACCACGCCTGGAGCGACCTGGAAGCTGAGGTTGGACACTGCCACCTTGCGACCGAAGCGCTTGGTGAGCCCGCTGACGGTGATGGTCATCGGACCCCGATCACTGGGCCGGCGCCTGCGACTCGAGGAACTGCTTGGCAATCACGTCGTACGACTGATCACCGACGGCGAGCTTCACCAGCAGTGCCCGTAGCACATCGGTGGTGATCGTGGCGTTGAGCTGGGTGACCACGGCGACCACGTCGGGTGTGGCCGCGGCGGTCGTCATCAGTGGCACGACGACGTCGAGCGGGAACGCAGTCTTGTCGTCGTCGAGGGCGATGAGCCCGTCGACTGTGATCGTCGCCCACGTCTGCGGGGCGATGGCGCAGTCGATCGTGCCATCGGCGAGCTTGGTGGAGAGCTGCGAACCGCCGGCACCGCCGGCACCCACTGCGGCGTCATCGACCGGCACGAAGGTGAACTCGACCTCGTAGGCCGCGTCGAGCGCGGCCAAGCCGAACAGCTCGGCCGTCTCGAAAGCGGCCGGCCCACCGAGGGTGACGTCGGCGACGACCCCGGCGAGATCGCTCACCGTCTTCAGCGAGTGCTCCCCGACCGCAGCCTGGCTGCACGCCACCACCGTTGTGCCCTCGGCTGCGGTTGCCGGACCAGCCGTCAGGGTGGCCGGCAGCGCGGTTCTCAACGCAGCAAGCTGATCATCGACGGTGACGGCGGTGACGGAGCTGCCGGCGGTAGTGAGGTGAGATCGTTGCGGCGCGGTCGGCGACGGGATCCTTGCGGCCAACTCGGAAGCCGGCGTTCTCGAGACCCTGTCCGTAGATCTCGGCGAGCAACTCGCTGGCCGGGTCGGTCGTGCGGCCGACGTTGATCGTCGGTCGGTTGACGGTGCCGGAGCTCGAGGCGTCGTCGGCACCACCACACGCGGCGAGCACGAGCACGCCGGCGAGCAGACCGGCGAACGGAGCCGATGCCGACCTGGCTACTGGTGGGCGAAGAGATTTCAACGAGGGCCTCCTGGGCGGCGTCGTGCTGGCGACAGAACGGCTCGCATCGTAGGGCCGACGGCACCGAGATCGGGCGCGCTACAGCCCACCGGCAAAGGTGTCGATCATCAATCGCACATCGCAGGTGCAGCCGGTAGCCACGTATTCGGCGACCTTGGCGCGAACCTCGTCGGGCTCGCCGCTGGCGGTGATCATCTGCACGATGTGGTCCGGCACGAGCCTGCTGGCGGCAACGACCTGGTCGTGCGTGGCCGGCCAGGTGAGCACCGTGGCGATCTCGTCGAGCAGTTCCTGCGGCACGCCAGATGCCTTCATGATGTGCGGCTGCTGACCGAGGTACTGGGTGACGAGCAACCGGGCTCCGTCGAGGGCAGCCTTGCGGTCGCGATCGACGCTGCACACCATCAGCTGCGGCCGGTCGATCTGGTCGAGAGTTCGTCCTGCCTTCGCCGCGCCACGCGCCAGCGCAGCGAGCGCTCCGGTGTTGTACGACGGCGAGACCAGGTAGTTGAGCACCGCCCCATCGGCGATCTCTCCCGTGAGCTCCATCATCTGCATGCCAGTGGCGCCGATGTAGATGGGCACGTCCTTCGGGCGTCGCTCCTGATGCACGTAGTCGAGCTCGACACCGTCGAGCTTGGCGTAGTACCCATCGAAGGTGACCGTCTCGTTGTGCAGCAGCGCCCGCACGACCGTGACGACTTCGCGCATCACCGTGAGCGGCCGCTGGCGCGAGATGCCCACCTTTGCGGCGAGTGGATCCCACCACGCGCCGATCCCGCAGATGATGCGACCGGGGGCGAGATCGTCGAGCGTGGAGAACGTGCTGGCCAGCCGGGCCGGGTTGCGGGTCCAGCAATCGATGACACCGCTGCCCACCTTGATCCGATCGGTGGTTGCCGCGAACGCCGCCATCGGCACCACGGCATCGCGCACCAAGCGGCTGTCGGCCTGCCACACGGCATCGAAACCCTGCTGCTCGGCGTAGCGGACGAGCTCGATCCCATCCCTGATCGCGTGGGCGTCCTGCAAGTACAAGGCCACGGGCGTAGTCATGAGGAACGAGCGTAGCCGCTTGACAAAACGTAAAGCCGCGCTGGGCTCGTGACCGGGTCCCGGGCGCCGGGTCAGAGCTTGGCGAACAGGCGGGTGGCTTGTTCGGCGGCTTTGGCGCGCACCTCGTCGGCATCGACACGGATCGGCACCCCATCGCGCAACAGCGCTTCACCGTCAGCAGACGTCACGTCGAGGGCCCTTACGCCCGGGGTGTATGCGACGTGCCAGGCCGAATCGGCGTGCTCGTAGTTCCATCTCACCCGATCGTGACGGGCCTCGGGGAAGATCGAGTAGCCCTGCT
>VFMC01000294.1 GCA_006515795.1 Acidimicrobiaceae bacterium
CGAGATCACGAGCGGCACACCGTACCCAAAGCTCCTTCGCTCGCGCACCTCGACCGGAACCCAGTTCTTCCAGGCCGAGGAGTACTGCGCGACGTGTCACCTCAATCGCCCGCTTGACACGTTCGACGGGCTTACCATCTACCGCCAGACCGGCCACTACTCCAAGCTGCCGGATCCCGCGAATGGAACGAAGATCCGCTGCTCGATCTGTCACGTCGCCCATGGCTCGGCAATCGCGCCGCTCCTGGTCAGCGAGATCGCCTCACCGGCGCTCGTCGCGACCTTCACGGTGCCGGCGAACGATCGCCGCCTGTGCCTCGGCTGCCACCCGACCTCGTTCGGGACGTTCCCGGGTTCTGTCGCGTATGCGCTCTCAGGTCATGCGGTTTCCTCGGCTCTCACCACGGAGACAGGCGAGTGGCCCGCGGCTGACGCGAAGCGCCTCGTTGGCGAGTGCCAGGTATGCCATGCGCCGATGGGCCGCGACAACGGCTCCGGAACCGCGATTCCCAAGCTTGTTGACGCGACCGGGCGCGCACTCTGCGACCGCTGCCACGACGCTGACGGACCTGCTTCCACCGATACCTCCTCGCTTGCGTATCCGGCGGCGGCCGCGACTGACCTCGAGTTGCTCGTAGCGATCTCGCCGACGGCAACGACCGCCGCGCAGGGTCGCCTCGCGGTCTACGGTACCGAGGCGACGTCCACCGCACCGCGAGCCCTTGTCGGCCCGCGTGAGTATCGGGCTGCCGGTCCCGTGGGCGACATGGCGGTTGGCGATATCGACGGCGACGGCGACATCGAGACGCTCGTCACGCAGACGAATGCGACGCAGCTGACCGTGTTCCGGTCGGATGCGCTGAAGGGTCTGACCACGTTCGGCACCGGTGCCGGCGCCATGACAATCGCGGCGAGTGCCGAGTACATCGCCATCGCCGACGTGCTCGGTGATTTCAACGCGCTTCCCGAGATCCTCGCGCTCGATGCTGACGCCGACAACCTGTACGTGTACCGGTGGGACGCGACGCTCCACGTGCCTGTCCTCGTCGGCGGCATGACGAACCCGATTCCCGTGGGCGGTGCTGGCAGGCCGACGGGCATCGCAACGGGTGGCCTCGTCGGAACAGCATTTGCGGATGCCGTCGTTACAAGCGACGCGGGTCAGTACGAACTCCTTTCCGAGGGCTCACCGGGCGTCTTCTCGGTGGTACAGACCGTGACGACCCTGGCGGGTCCGCGAGGTCCTTCTATCGGCAACGTATGGGATGCCGCCGGAGTGGAGATCGCGATCGCCAACAGTGGCGAGACGAGCGACACCGTCTCCGTCTTTGCAGCCGACGGGACGCTTCTCGGTCATGTGAAGGTCGATGCCGAGACGGGCGCACAGGCGTGGGATACGCTTATCGCCGATGTCCTGCCGACAAGCGCGGGCGCTGAGCTTTCGGTCGCGGTCTACGGCGCTGACGGGACAAGCACGGTGAACGTGTTCCCGCAGGCGACCGGCGGACTCGATACGCCGCAGCCCTACGATACCGGCAAGGGTTACGGCACCGGTTCGCTCGCATCCGGCGATATCGACGGTGACAGCCAGACAGAACTCATCGCCGGCAACGGCGGTTGGTGGGATCGCGACGCGACCAAGGACATGGCGCCGAGCGTTCAGGTCTTCGACCACCTCTTCTCGACGCTCTCCATGGGTGCACCGCTGTGGAGCGGTGGCGTGGAGCTCGCGGGTACCGCACCTGCTCTCGCAGTTGCCGATGTCGGCGGCGTCGGCCCCTCGCGACATCCTGTCGGAGCGGTCGCAGGTGCGCATAACTCCACCGAGACACCCGCGTTCGCGCGTCACGTCGAGTGCGTCGATTGTCACGACCCGCACGAGGCCACAAGCACAGTCGGCGTTGCGCCGCTCGCGTACGGTCGCATCAAGGGCGTCTTCGGTGTTGCGATTACCAACACCGGCGCCGGAACGGCGATCACGTACGGCGATGCACAGCCCGTCGTCCGCGAATACGAACTCTGTCTCAAGTGCCACTCGGGCTACTCGAACCTCGAAGGCGGGCGCAATATCGCGAGCGAGGTCAACACGCGCAACGTGTCAGTCCACGGCGTCGAAGAGGCATACACAGCCGCCGCGAACGCTTCAACCTTCGAGACCGGCTGGAGCAACGACTCCGTCCTCTACTGCGTGGACTGTCACGACAGCGCGAATAGCGCCGTCGGTGCTGTCCGGGGGCCACACGTCTCGACGGCCGCTCCAATCCTCGCCCGCCCGTACCTGGGAGTGCTGCCCGGCGATACGAACCTGCTGTGCTACGACTGCCATAAGCGCACGGTGTACTTCACCGGAACGGCCGACACCGGCACGGAGAGCCTCTTCTACGCTGGCGCTACGAACAAGGCGCTTCACAGCCTTCACGTGAGCGATCACGGCTTCGGCTGTGCCACGTGCCACGAGAGCCACGGTTCGCCGACCGAGGATCGCATCATGCGTGCGGATGTGGGCTACTCGCTCAACGCCGGCGGCGGCACGTGCGACAACAGCTGCCACCCCTCGCCGACGACGAGCACGTACGCGCGCTAGCCGGGCACAACACGCGCTTTCTGCGCACACATTGCCACAACCTTCGGCTGTCTTCGTGTTGACGCTCGCTCCGTTCTTGGCTACTGTAAACCGCATCGACATGACAGTTTACTAAGGCTGGAGATCCGATGCCCCAATCAAGAACACGAACGATGGTCGTTGCGTCGCTGGTTGCCGCGCTTATCGCAGTCGGGGCGTTCGTGAGCGTACCCGTAGGGGCCGTGCCGATCACGCTTCAGATGTTCGCGGTCGTGCTGGCTGCGCTGCTCCTGTCGTCCGGTGGGGCGTTTGCGGCTACATCGGTCTACGTGCTGCTGGGTGCTGTCGGTGTTCCCGTGTTCGCCGGCGGCAAAGCCGGGCTGGCCGTGCTCTTCGGGCCGACCGGGGGCTTTCTGCTCGGCTTCGTGGTCGGCGCGATCGCCGGAGCCGAGGTGCGGCAGTTCCTTCATGGCCGTGTGCCAACGGTGGTCGCAGACGGATTCGCCGCCGCAGTCGTCATCGCGAGCGTGTACCTGCTCGGCTGGGCGCAGCTGGTCGTCGTGACGGACATGAGCCCTGTGGCTGCATTCGCCGCCGGAGTCGCACCGTTTTTGGTCTTTG
>VFMC01000707.1 GCA_006515795.1 Acidimicrobiaceae bacterium
GGAGCGGTTCCCGTCAAGGTCATCGGCGGCGGCCCGACTGGAGTCTTCGGCGACGAGTTGAATCTAACCGCGACTGGCGTGGTGACTTTTGTGCCGGGACCGGAAGCAGACGACGGCGGTTTCAACATCGCCGGATCGCAGCCAGTGAGCTACGACGAAGTCGAAGACGCGAACGTCAATTTGGCGGGTTTCGGGCTGATTGCGCAGGGTACCAACGCCGACGACGACATCACGGTCGTCGGACTCGGCGTCGCGTCCTTCGACCTCTCGGTGAACGCCGGGCCGGCGATCACTTACTCCAACGCAACATCTTTCGTAGTGATCCAGGCTCTCTCCGGCGACGACGACGTCGATGTCGAGCAAGGGGTCGCGGCCTTTGCGGTTTCCTTCACCCTGGTCGGCGGGCCGTCCACCACCAGCGGCGGCGACATCCTGACCTTGACCGGCACGCTGGCAACCGAGTCCTTTAGTTACAGTCCGACAGGGATCGGCACCGGTTTCATCGTCCTCGCCGGCGGAACCAGCGTGTCGTTCTCTGGCACGGAACAAGCAGTGATTGAAGGCTTCGGCGGTTCCGACGACGTGACGCACGCCACGCTGATCGGCGTCCACCAGGTCACGTACACTCCGGGCAGCGCCTCTGACGCGGGAACGATCCTCACACGAGAGGCTGGCGCTGGAGTCTCGGCGCCGGTGGCAACGTGACTTTCACCAGTCTCGGGGGCCGCGAGGACGTGCTCGAGTTGAACGGCACGAACGACAGCGACATTTTCAACGTCAATCAAACGGCCGACCAGATTCAGATTGTGCGAGCCACGACGGCGTTCGTCACCGTGGCTTTGAACACCACCGGGATCAATACGCTCGACCTGCGTGGCCTCGATGGCGACGACACTTTCAACTTGGCGGCGGTTCTGCCGTACGTGGGCGGAGTCTTGGTCGATGCGGGCAATCCGTCGGCCAGCGATACCTTGAACTTGACGGGCGCGACCGGCGCGATCGTCGAGAACCTGGCAGCTCAGACCGTCACAGGCTACGGCGCGACCGTCAGCTTCCTAGGTACCGAGCACGTGAATCTGGCGGGTGCGGGAGGAGCCGCGACGCTGACGATCAACGCCTCGACCGGCGACGACCAGTTGGCTTACACGCCGACCGGCGCCTCGGCCGGAACCGTCACGCGGGCTGGCCAAAACGTCGTGACGAATTTCAGCGGCATCGCCGGAACCTTCACGCTCGACGCCCTGGCTGGCAGCGATACGGTCACGGTGAATGGCACGTCGCTAGGAGACGCCGTCGCGGTGTTCACCACTAAACGGTCGCCAGCGCCCGAACTCGAATTCGATCCGCCGCCTTGCACGTTCAAGAAGCTCGGTCCGCCAGTGCCCGACACGGTGACCGTGTCGTTACCACTGCCGGCGCTCACCACCAGCGAATCGGTGTTGGCCGAGG
>VFMC01000295.1 GCA_006515795.1 Acidimicrobiaceae bacterium
TCTTCACCGACGACACGATGAGCAGCACCAAGACGACGAAGCCGATGATTCCGATGATCTGACCGCTTGACATGGCTGGACTCTACGCGGTCGGAACGGGCCCGGGCGACAGGTCAATCGATGAGCGGGCGCACCTGTTCGGCGTAGCGCTGCATCTGCACCTCTGCCTTGTCGTAGGTGTCACCGGGATAGTGCGGAAAGATCGTTAGGTGCCGGAGACACAAGGCCTCCTTGTACTCGGCGATCCCCTCGGCGACCTCTTCGGGCGAGCCGATGATCCACACCTTCTGCTCGACGGATTCCTCGAGCGTCGGGATGAGCCCTGCCGGCGCCGGCTTGCCATCGGCACCCATGTAGCCCTTCGACCAGCCGTACGGGCCGAGGAACTTCCAGAACTCGTCGTGGCCCCTGCGCGCCGAGCTCCACGCTTGTTCATGGGTGTCTTCGATGCAGATGTTCAACACCAGGCTGCGCTTGTCACCGGCCGCCAGGGGGCCGTGGTGCTGCTCGTAGGTCTCGGCGTACTTCTGCCACCGCTGCTCGACGAACGCGTGATGCATCAGCCAGAACACTCCCCCGAAACCGCGTTCGGGAACGTGCTGCAGCGTGGGCGGTGAAGTGATGGCCTGCCAGATGTCGTACGGGTACAGAGGCCGCGGTACGAGCGTGAGCTCTGTGACAAAGCCGCCACGATCGGGGATGCCGGGCGGAGGGAAGTCGAAGTACTTCCCATGGTAGGAGAACCTCTCGTTCTGCAGGGCGGCGAGGATGGCATCCATCGCCTCATCCATCATCTCGCGGTTCACGCGATCGGCTTCGGCCTGGTCGGGGTTGTCGGCGGAGCCGACCTTCGTGCCGAGGGGTTGGGCCTCGCGGGGCACGGTGCCTCGGCCCACACCCAGCACTCCGCGCCCGCCGGAGAGGTTGTGCAGTGTGGAGAAGTCTTCGGCGAAGCGCAGCGGGTGCCACTGCGGCACGATGTGGAACATCGCCCCGATCTTGATGCGCGAGGTGCGCTCGGCGAGCGCGACGCCGAACAGGATCCCGTTGGGGATCACCTCGTAACCCTCGTGTTGGAAGTGGTGCTCGGTCAGTTGGAACACGTCGAAACCGTGGCGCTCGGCGGCCACCCCCATGTCGAGCATCCGCAACGCTGCAGACCACATCTGCTCCTGCGTGTAGCGCCGATCGGTCGGTGCCGGAGGACCTGAGCCCGCGTCATCCATCTCCACCGCACCGAACATGAACACACCGTGTTCCACATCGACCTCCTCGTACCGGGGACAGCGTAGTAACATCGCCGACGTGCACGTGGTCTCGAAACCGCCCGCGGCGACGGGCGATTCACCGAGCAGTCCGGCGCTGTCGTTCGTCGGAGTCGACAAGACCTTCGCCGATGGCACCGCGGCGCTGTCCGACATCTCCTTTGAGGTGCGCGACGGCGAGTTCGTCACCGTCGTCGGGCCCTCGGGCTGTGGCAAGTCGACCCTGTTGAAGATCGCTTCGAAGTTGATCCCGATGACCAGCGGCGAGGTGCACGTCCGAACCGACAACCTCGGCTACGTGTTCCAGGACTCCACGTTGCTTCCGTGGCGAACCGTTCAGGCAAACGTCGAACTGTTCCTCGAGCTCCACGACATCGACAAGGCCGAGCGACACGCACTGGCTGCCGAAGCGATCGAGCTCGTGGGCCTCCAGGGCTTCGAGCGGCACCATCCCAGGCGACTGTCGGGCGGCATGAAGATGCGGGTATCGCTGGCGCGGAACCGTTCGGTGCCCTCGACGAGATCACCCGCGAGCGCCTCAACGACGAGTTGATCAAGCTGTTCCTGCACGAACGCTTCGCCGGGCTGTTCATCACCCACTCGGTGTACGAGGCCGTCTTCCTCTCCACCCGCGTGCTCGTGATGAGCGCCCGACCGGGCCGCCTCATCGCCGAGTTCGAGATCCCGTTCGGCTACCCGCGCCTCCCCGACCTGCGCTTCGATGCAGCGTTCGCCCGGCTCAGCGGCGAGGTCAGCCACGCCCTTCGCGACGCGCATTCGTGACCGCGCCTTGGTGTGCGGTCACTCGCGCGACGCTGCCGCCGCCTCGTACCAGTTCCGCGTGCTACGACTGCCGACGATCGAGAACACCACGAAGATGATCACACCGAGCGCGCACGTCACGATGATGGTGGCGAACAGCGCGGGGTAGAACTGGGTGCGGGCCCGGTACTTCTCGATGAGATGCCCGAGCCCGGTCTCGCCGCTCCGGAAGAAGAACTCGCCGACGATCGCGCCGACCACCGACAGCCCGGCCGAGATCCGGAATCCGGTGAACATCGCCGGCAACGCGCCGGGAAGCAGCAGCTTCGTGAGGCGTCGCCTGCGGCCCGCACTGTGCAGTGTGAACAGGTCGTGGTGGCCCTCGTCGGCGGACTGCAATCCGAACAGCGTGTTGGTGATGATCGGGAACACGGCGATGAGCAGGCACACGATCACCCGAGCCCGGAAATCGACGCCGTAGCGGACCTTGATGAACGGCACAAGGGCAAGGATCGGGATTGTCTGAAGGATCACCGCCCAGGGGAAGACAGACCGCTCGATCCACTTCGCCTGGGTCATCATGATGGCCAGCCCAACCCCGATCAGCATCGCCAGCAGCAGGCCGGACAACGCTTCGCGCGAGGTCTGGTAGGCCGCATGAAAGACCTCGCTGCGGATCGCCGCGTCGGCAAATCCCTCACGCCAGACCTCACCCGGGGACGGCACCAGGAAGTCGCGCTGATCCGGCAGCCCGGCGGAGATCCACTGCCACGTGGCAAGGAACACGCCGAGGATCGCGATGGGGCCGAGGAGATCGAGCGGGCGGATCCGCCGCTTCCTGACCCGGAGCGGGACGGTGCCCGGTCCCTGAGTTGCAGTGATCAGAAGCCGAGCCCGATCGCCGGGTCGAGGAAGGAGTTGTCGACGATCTCCTCGCACTTCAGGTCGTCCTTCACCCCCTCGACGTTGTTCGCCTTCAGGATCGGGTTGAACTCGTCGATCAGCGTCTGCACGCGGGCGCAGTCCATGTCGCCCACGGTGCCGTTGCCGGCGTCGCTCACGAGCCCGAGGTCCTTCATCTTTGCGGTGGCGTCGTTGTTCAGTTCGTCGCTCAACTGCCAGAACTGAGCCATCTCGGTGACGATCTCGGTGAGCTTCGAGTTCGTCGGCCCAGGCGTGGTCATGTAGTCGACGAGCGCCTGCTGGAACATCGGCACGATCGCCTTCAGGCAGTCGGCGTTGGCGGCAACCGCCTCGGGCTTCACCGACAGTGCCGACTGGTAGATGGCGAAGCCTGTGTCGTGGACGAGCGTGAACGCCACCGGCTTCTTCCAATCCTCGATTAGGTTCTCGTAGCTGTACGGCTCGTTGGTGGCGAAGCCCTGCTGGAACAGATCCCCCTCGGCGACGAAACGACCGGGTGAGCCGTCGTAGGAGGCGTCGACCTGCTCCTTCTTCAGGATCTCCTTGCCGATCAGGTAGTCCATGTACGCGGCGCTCTCGAAGTAGAGGATCTTGCCGTCGCCGGCGGCCGCACCGATGTCGGCGATGGTCTTGACGTCGGGGTACTTGGCCGGATCCCACTGGATGATCTGCGGGCCCTTGTCGTACGAGGCGAAGACAGCGACCACCGGCTGAGTGGTGGCGTTGCGGATGGCATCACCCGTGTCGACGTAGGCCATGAACACCGACGGATCCTGGTACATCTGCGAGGACGGCGAGGAGAACCCGACGAAGGGACCGCCGGCGCGGATCTCGACGGTGATGTCGTCGACGGGGCCGGAGTACTTGCCCGCCTTGGCGTCGAGCGTGCCGTTCTGGCCGATCAACTCGTAGGTCCAACCGTGGTCGGCTTCTGGGAACCAGTCGGTCTGGATGACCAACGGATCGGGGCACCCTGCCGCCTTCAACGACATCGACTCAGTGGTTCCAGATGGAGCCTCGGTGCCAGATGGTGCTGCAGTCGTGACCGCGCTGGTCGTCTCGTCATCGTCGCCGCACGCCGCGGCGAAGACGGCGAGCACTGCCAGCGAAGCGCCCAACCTCCGAGTGTGCATCCGCGTGTGCTGTCTCATGCTTGTGTCCTCCCCAGGAAATCAGATGCCGACGGTGCCGGTCACTCGATGCCGACGATCTTACACTTCACAGATTCACCCCGACGCGCCTGCCTGTGGCCGCCACGATCGGGTGATGCGGTTGCCCAACCACCCGAACAGCAGGAACAGCACCAGGCCGAGTGCGCCGGTCAGGATGATCGCGGCGATCAACTTGTCGGTCTCGTTGCGGTTCGTGTACTGGCTGATCCGGCGACCGATGCCCTCCTCACCCGACTTGAAGAAGAACTCGCCCACGATCGCGCCGATCACCGACAGGCCCGCCGAGATGCGGAACCCGGTGAACATCGCCGGGGTGGAGGCGGGCAACTCCAGCTTCCACAGCCTCGTCAGCCGCCCAGCACCGTGCAACGTGAACAGGTCGTGCTGGGCGCGCTCGGCGGCCTTCAGCCCCAGCAAGGTGTTGGTGATGATCGGGAACACGGCGATGATCACGCACACGATCACGCGGGGCAACTTCCCGGTGCCGAACCAGATGATCATCAGTGGGGTGATGGCCACGATCGGCACGGTCTGCAGCACGATCGCGTATGGGAACAAGGTGCGCTCGACCGAGCGCGAGAGCCCCATCAAGATCGCCAGCAGCACACCGATGGAGATCGCCAGGGCCAGCCCGACGAGCGCCACCTGGGCCGTTTCCCACAGGGCCCGCAGCATCTCGGTGAGGTTCCTGGTTTCGAGGAAGCCGGTTCTCACCACATCGTGGGGCAACGGCTGCACGATGGCTCGTCGCCTCGGGTCGGTGAACTGCAAGTACGACGACAGGTACCAGATGCCGAT
>VFMC01000708.1 GCA_006515795.1 Acidimicrobiaceae bacterium
CACGGTCGGGTTCAGCAACGCGGACGTCTTCCTCGGCACGGGCGGCTCGGCGAGCGCGCCGGGCGCACTGGGACTGAGCCTCACCGGCGTCGAGGGCGGGCTGGCCATCTTCCGGCCCACCGCCGCCGGTAATTTGAACTCGTACTATGCGCTGAGCGCGACCGCCGCGAACGCCAGCATCGTGGGCGTGCCCGAGCTCACCGCCTCGTTCGACGGCCTCACCATCTCGATCAACAGCAGCACTGACGGCACCCGCGTGGTGGACTTCTCCGCGCTGGCCGGCGGCGGCTTCACCGTCACCAACGGCGGGACGCCGACCTTCATCGATTTCGAAGGCAGGGTGTTTGCGGCCCAGGCGGCCAACGCCACGCTCGGCCTCTCCGACTTCGTACAGGTGCGCGGCGCGAGATGAAGCTCTCCGACGGCTCGACCGTCGAGGTGTCCGGCATCACGCTGGGCGGCGACGGCATCGACGCCTTCGTCGGCATCGGGCCGTTCTTCATCGACTCCAACAACGACGGGGTCATCGACGACAGCGACGATACCTCCGACGAGGCGATCGGCCTCACCATCGAGGACCTCACGTTCGGTGCGGCCCTCCTGACCGAGATCGGCCCCGACGGCCACCGCACCTTCACCACCGTCTCGGCGACCGCGGCACGCGCCGCGCTGGTCGGCGTCCCCCTGCTCGATGCCGAAGTCAACCTGATCCAGATCGGCGTCAATATCTCCACCGACGTCGATGACCCACAAGCAGACGCGCCGGTCCTCGACTTCCGGAATTCCGACGATCCGTTCGTGGTGAAGACCGGCGGCCGCGACACGCCGCTGGGGTTTGATCGCCGGGTGATTGGCGCCCAGGCCGGGCTGGTCACACTCGCCGTCTCCGACTTCGTGTTCCTCCAGGGATCGTTTCTGTTCGAGCAGAGCGTCGAGCAGGTCACCCTCACCAACGGTGTCTCGCTGGCGGTCGACGTCCTCACCATCGGGGGAGCAGGCATCTCGGCGTTTGCCGGCATGGGGCCCTACTTCGTCGACTCCGACGGCGACGGCCGCATCACCAAGAACGACGAGACCGCCGACGACGCGGTCGGAGTGGCCATCGAGGGCCTCCGCTTCGGCCTCGGCATCTTCACCGAGCGCACGCTCGCCGCTCAGAAGCTCAAGTTCCTG
>VFMC01000296.1 GCA_006515795.1 Acidimicrobiaceae bacterium
GCGCGATGATCGAGAAGTTGCGGATGCGGGCGAGGTCCATGTGCACCTGTGATCGGGGGCGTGATGCCGGTGACGATGCTCGCCTCCGGGGGAGCAGGACGGCGCATCGGGGGTGTGGTGACTCTAGCGGTCGCTGGTAGCATCCAGGGCTGCATTGTGCTCGTGGCGGCGCCACGCATGCCGACCGGCACATAGCTTCAGATCTAGGAGACACACCACCAAATGGCGAACATCAAGAGCCAGAAGAAGCGCATCCTGACCAACGCAAAGGCAGCCGAGCGCAACAAGGCCGTCAAGAGCGAGCTCAAGACCCGCTCCAAGAACGCCGTCAAGACCGCCGGCACCGCCGAGGCCGACGAGGCACTGCGGGTCGCCGTGAAGCGTCTCGACATGGCTGCCGCCAAGGGTGTCATCCACCGCAACCAGGCCGCTCGGCGCAAGAGCCGGCTGATGAAGAAGATCAACGCCGCGGGCTGAGGCCCATCGCCGTCATCGAGCTTCGATCAACAGCTCCGAACCCGGGCTACGGCCCGGGTTCGTTGCATTTTCAGCGCCGGCCGCCGGTCAGCTTCGACAGCCTGGCGACCAACACCTCCATCACCAACGACTCCGGCCAATCCTTGGCGCCGCGCAGATCGAGGTCGGCTTGGGCGAGCAGACCGATCGCTCTCGTCACGCCGGTGCCGCTGAGCTTGCGGTACTGATCGAGCGCCTTGCGAGCGGGGAACCCCGGCTTGATGCCGAGAACCTGCGCGGCCGAGGACTCGTCGCGTGCGTTCGAGCCGTCGAGCTTCAGCAGCTTCGTGTAGTGACCGTGCAAGATGGCCATCACCTGCAACGGGTGCCGGTCGCCAGAGCCCATCATGCGGTGCAGCAACATGAGCGACAAGGTGGTGTCGCCGCGGTCGATCGCGTCGGTGAGGTCCCAGGGGGGCACGCCGCCGGCTTCGCCGAGGAACGGCTGGATGTCGGCGACATGCAGCTTGTGGGCAGTGCCGTAGGTGCTCACGAGCGTGTCGACGAGGCTCTGCAGCCTGCCCGCGTCCTCCCCCATCCAGCCGCCGACGGCGTTCAGCGCGGCGCCGTCGATGCGCAACGAGGCGGCCGCGAACTGCTGCTCCACCCAGATCGAGCGGTCCTTGGCGCGACTGGGTGGGGCCGTATCGACGGTGAGCGCCCCGATGCGCTTCGCCGCATCGGTGAGCGCCTTGGCGAGCCGGCCGCCGCCGGCGACGAGCACCAGCTCGGTCGTCGGCAACGGATCGGCCAGATAGGAGACGAGCGGCGCCACCTCGTCGGCGCTGAAGCGCCCGACCGCCCGCGCCACCACCACCCGGCAGTCGGTCAGGAACGGCGGAGTCTGGGCAGCATCCACCACCGCCCGCAGCTCGTAGTCGGGACCGTCGAAGTCGTCGACCATCAGGGCCCGGTCGCCTGCGCCGACGAGCCGGTGCACCAGCTCGGTGAGGCCGGTCAGCACCAACGATTCGTCGTCTCCCGAGATCAGATGTACACCCATCGCGCCGTCATCGTTCCACAGGCGATGGCCGGGCGACACCTTCGGGTGAACGCGGCGCCGGTCGCAGCAGGCAGGCGAGCGCGAGCAGCTGCACGGCCCACGCGGCGAACGCACCGCGACCCGCCGGGTCGAAGCGATCGACCAGGGCAGCAACAGTTGACACCCCCCGGGTTCCGAGCACGCACGGCATCATCACCACGCCCGCCACACCTGGAAGCGCCGCCGCGGCAAGACCGGCAGGGATGCCGTACAGCATGACGATGCCGGCAACCGGCACCGCCAGCAAGTTGGCCACGAACCCCAGCGCGGGAAGGCGGTGGAACACCAGCCAGCTCGGCAGCAGCACCCCTACCTGGGCTCCGATCGTGACCGACAGCGGAGCCACCAACCACCCGGGCCCGGCCAGACGGCAGGCCAGCACCGGGGCCAGCGCCGACACCCCGAACGTCGCGCCGACCGACAACCAGAACGCCACCGACCACACGAGCAACGGATCGACGAGCACCAGGGTGATCACCGCGAGAGCCAGGATGCGCACGGGATGCCGCTCGCGACCTAGTGCGAAGGCCAATGCCGACAGCCCGGCCATCATGCCGGCGCGGGCGACGGACGGTTCGACGCGGGTGACCAACACGAACCACGCGATCACCGCCAACGTTGCCGCGAGTCGCCACCATCGCGGTAGCCGGCGAAGACCGAGCGCAGCCACGGCGAGGACGAATGCAACGTTCTGGCCGGAGACGGCAGTCAGGTGCGACAGCCCGGCTTCGCGGAACTGCGAGACCATCGCCGGCGGCTGTGCGGCATCGTCGCCGATGACGAGACCTGTGAAGAGGGCGGCCTGATCGGCGGGCATCGTCTGGGTCGCCGCCGATCGCAGCTGGCGGCGCACCCGATTGCTGGCCCTGGCGATCGGCCCTCCGGGATCGTGTGCCCCGACGTGCTCGATCACGATCTCGCCGACCACATGACGGATGCGGGCGCGACGTGCCCATGGCCCCGTGGAGCGTCGGCGCACGGCGATCACCTCCACCTGCTCGCCTGCCTGGCGCGGGGCGATCCGCCGGCTCGACGATCCGAAGACGATGGCCTCGAACCGCTGACCTTCGATCTCGAGCGTCACCCGTTCGCCCTTGCCGACCGGCATTGGATCGGAGGCCACCGTGGCCCAGCCACGGAAGTGACCGAGCTCGCCCGGGACGGCTCGTTCCCAAGCGCGGTCTGCGGAAAGACCGGCGACGAGCCCGAGCGTTGCCCCGAGCACGAACAGGTCTCGGCGGTGCGGCCACCACAGCGCCAACACGATCGCGGCGACGAGAGCCGACGGGATCGGCGAACCGAGCCAGACCGAGGCCACGGTGATGGCGGAGAGCAGCACCACCTGCGGGTCGGACATCGGTTGCCACCAGCCGCGCGCCGGCGACCCGTACGCTGAGGTCATGAAGTTCCAATCATCGGCGCGTGGCGAGGGCGTGCTCGCCGCGCTGGAGCAGTTGGACCGCGTACCGCCGGGGCGGTCGCCAGCGGCGCCGAGCCAGAGCCCGCGGCGGTCGTATCGCCGCAGCATCCGCTCCCGCGGCGGCGTGCTGGCGCTGCTCGTTCCGGCGCTGGTGGGTTGCGGCGGGTT
>VFMC01000297.1 GCA_006515795.1 Acidimicrobiaceae bacterium
GATCGTGCGGGCCGAATCAGGAGCAGACATGTCCAGCGGGATGTAGTCGCCGGAGGGGGGAGGCTGCGTGTTCGCGGTGGCTGGCGCGTCGGCCAAGCAGTGGGCGCCGGCGGTGAGCAGCGGCGGGCCGGTCGGGAGGTCCGAGGTCAGCAGGATCAGCTCACCGTGGACGGCAGAGATGATGGTGGTGGGCGCGACGCCGAAGTTGAGCCACTCCCATCCGGTGACCGGTTCGGCCCTGACCGCCCTGGTTCCATAGGTGGCGAACAACGTCGCGAGACCTGCACCGGCGCTGAGACCCTCTGGCGTGGTGTAGTCGCCTCGGGCGGCCCATGCGTCAAGGATGGGGCCGCTGCCGTTGTCGGTGAAGCCGACTACGAGCTCGGGAAACACGGCGAAGGTCATCGAGTGGTTGGCGCAACCACGAAGTGACGGGGTGAGAAGCTCCGTGGACGGCTGTGAGTCCGACCGTGCTGGGCCGAGCAGTGCCCCGAGGGTGGCGAGCACATCCGCTTGTTCGTCGCCGAACGAGACGACTCCCAACCCGTCGCCACGCAATTCAATTTTCCCTGCTTCCAGCTCGGTGGATGTCGGCGGCACGGTTCCGTCGCCTGTCGTGGCTGGCTGGCTCGCGGTAGCGAGCGCGTCCGTGGCCGAGAGGGTCGGGGTTTCAGTCGACGATGTCGGGTCGTTGCGGGTGACGATGACGCCGAGACCGACGATCGCAGCGACCAACGCGACGGCGACGGTCGGCAGGAGCCATCGGCGGGCTTGTCGTCGGGTGCCCGAGTCGCCGTCGTCGAGCAGCACGGGCGCTGGACGGGCAGCATCGAGCAGGGAAGCTAGTTCGTTGCGGAACTCGGGACGCATCAGCGACACGTCACGATCGAGGGCTCGTTCGATGTCGTGGTCATTCATTTCGGCCTCCAGGTGTGATCTTGCGGCGTGCCGTAGCCCTGGCTCGAGCGAGGAGTGATTCGGTGGCGTGCTCGGAACGGCCGATCATTCGGGCGACGTCAGCGACCGGAAACCCGTCGACGTGATGTGCGACAAGTACTAGACGCTCGATCGGGTGCAGCTTCGCTACCAGCCAAGCCGACTCGTCGAACTGGACCTCGGCACCAGCGAGATCCTCGACCTCGACGCGTTCGCCACCGCGGGCCGCTCGCAAGTGATCGATGAACCGGTTGCGAACAACGGTCACCATCCAGCCCACCCCGACTTCGGTGAAATCGCCGTTGCGTGCTTCTTGCACCAAACGCACGAAGGCATCCTGCGCCAGGTCCTCAGCGAGTGCCCGGTCGGTGCCAGCCAGACGCGACGCGTATCGATAGACCGGCTCCAGCAGCTCGTCGAACGCGCGCCATCGCCACCTGCTCCATCGCCTCCTTCGACGTATGAGCCCCCAATCACCCGTCTTACGAAACGATGACAGTTCCTGACTAGCTTCGCGCGCGCTGCGAGGGATCGCTCGTACGACCATCAATCCCGGAGTGGGCGGAGCGCGCAGTGTGCCAGCGAAAGTAGCGTTACTCGATGCGACTGCGCCGGTCACCTACTCCGAACCTGGCTCCGAACCTGGCCTCGACCCGGGCCTCGAATCCGGCCGACTCTGCGGCACCAGCGGCGCCTGGGGCGCCTCCTGCGGGGACGATCCTCGACGCCTACGTGCGTGAGGCGCCGACTGCACAGCTGGCGATCGACCTGTTTCGTGGCGAGTGGGCATCGCTGCTCCCTGCCGAGATCGACGCCCATGCCGGGTCGATCCCGCTGTTCATCGACCCGCGGGTCGATTGGATCGTGGGACAGGCTGGCGGGGTGGATGGTCGCCAGGTGCTCGAGCTCGGCCCGCTGGAGGCCGGGCACACGTACATGCTCGAGCGTGCTGGGGCCTTCGTGACGGCGGTCGAGGCCAACACGCGGGCCTACATGAAGTGTCTGATCGTGAAGGAACTGGTTCAGCTGCAACGGTCCCGCTTCCTCCTCGGCGACTACCTGCCGTACATGGAGGCCACCGATCGTCGGTTCGATCTCACGATGGCGAGCGGCGTCCTCTACCACGCACCGGATCCGCTGCGACTGCTCAGGGCGATCGCTCGTGTCAGCGACCGGGTCGGCATCTGGACGCACTACTACGACCCCGCGATCACGGGACCCGAATCAGCACACGCCCGCGTGTTCGTGGAGCCGCCCTACACCGCCGGCGTCGCAGGCGTCGAAGTCTCGCTCCATCCCCGCCACTACCTGGAGGCGCTGCAGCTGCAGGGCTTCTGCGGCGGCTCGGCGCCGTCCGCGGCGTGGATGGAGCTCGAAGGCATCGTCGACGTCCTTCGCGGTCTGGGCTTCACCGAGGTCGAGATCGGCGAGACCGATCTGGCGCACGCCCACGGACCCTGTGTCTTGCTGTACGCACAGCGCTGACCTGTAGCGGTGCCGTGAACGCTGTAGCTCACCCCAGCTTGGGCAGGCCCTTCCTCAAGTTCCGGATTCCCTGGGCGATGCGTCGCTCGTTCTCGATCAGCGCGAACCTCGCGAACCCTTCGCCGCCCGGCCCGAAGCCGACGCCTGGCGACAGAGCCACCTCACAGTCGCGCACCACCAGCGAACAGAACTCGACCGAGTCGAGATCGGCGTACGGCTCGGGGATCGGGGCCCAGACGAACATCGAACCGCGTGGCTTCGGGATCTCCCATCCGATTCGGGCGAGCCCGTCGACGAGGGCATCACGACGTCCTTGGTAGATCGCGCACACCTCCTTCGGGAAGTCGGGCGCCTCGTTCATGGTGACTGTGGCCGCGATCTGCACCGGCTGGAACATGCCGTAGTCGAGGTAGCTCTTCAGCTTCACCAGAGCCTGCACCACGTCGCGGTTCCCCACCAGGAAGGCACAGCGCCAACCCGCCATCGAGAAGCTCTTGGTCATCGAGTAGAGCTCGACAGCACACTCCTTGGCGCCCTGGGCCTGCATGATGCTGGGCGGCTCGTAGCCGTCGAAGCCCATGTCCGCGTAGGCGAAGTCGTGCACGACGATCATGCCCCGCTCACGACAGAAGTCGACAACCCTCTGCATGAAGTCGAGGTCGACCACAGCACCCGTCGGGTTGTGCGGGAACGAGATGACCAGAACTCGCGGTTTCGGCCAGCCGACGTCGTAGGCGGTGGTGAGGCTGTCGAAGAAGTCGCCGGTGAAGTCGCCCTGCACCCGCGGATCGGCCAGATGGCGCATCGGCACCTGACGCAGGTCGGCGCCGGCGAACAGCGGACCATAGATGTGGATCGGATAGCTGGGGCTCGGGACGATGGCCGCGTCGCCGCGGTCGAGCAGCACCCACATGAGGTGGCTGAAGCCCTCCTTCGACCCGATCGTGTTGGTGATCTCGAGCTCGGGATCGAGCTGCACCCCCCACTTGCGCTCGTACAGAGCGGCGGCCGCCTCGCGCAGCTTCGGCAACCCGCGACTCATCGAGTAGCGATGGTTGCGGGCGATCTGGGCCGACTCGGCGAGCTTGTCGACAGCGATCTGGGGCGATGGGATGTCGGGGTTGCCGAATCCGAGGTCGATCACGTCGACCCCGGCCCGACGCGCCTCGATCTTCAGGTTGTTGATGATCGTGAACACGTACGGAGGCAGGCTGGTGATTCGGCGGAAGTCCATGGCGCCACCAACGTTACTGGCTCCCCTGTGGCACGATACGAGCCATGTCGAACCCCCTGCCAGACGGATGCATCTACGTCGTCATCGAGATCCCGCGAGGGAGCCGCAACAAGTACGAGATCGAGCACGAGACGGGCCGGGTGTTCCTCGACCGTCGCCTGTTCACGGCCACCACCTACCCGGCCGACTACGGGTACATCCCCGAGACCTTGGGCGGCGACGGCGACCCTCTCGACGCCCTCGTGCTGCTCGAAGATCCCGTCTACCCTGGCGTTTGGGTGCAGGCACGGCCGCTCGGCGTTCTATACATGCACGACGAAGCCGGGGAGGACGCGAAGCTACTGTGCGTACCGCCGCGTGAGCCACGCTGGAACGACGTCCACGACCTCGACGATCTCACCCCACAGCTCGTCGAGGAGATCCAGCACTTCTTCGAGGTCTACAAGGCCCTCGAGCCCGGCAAGACGTCGTCGACCGCCGGGCTGGCCGGCCGCGAGGCTGCCTGGAACGAGATCAACAAGGCCAGGGCCAACTATCGCCCCGGTGGCTGACCTCGCAACGCGGCCGACGAATCATCGGCTTCGACCTCGAGTGCGCGTCGACGGGAATCAGTGGAGGTCGGGCAGCAACGCCGCGCCTACGGCACCGGCCTTTTCGCCGAGGGTGGCGAACGACAAGGTCGGATGCGGCCGAACGTCGGGGGCGTAGAGCAGCGTGGTGAACCAGCGCTGGATCGGGCCGATGTAGAGGTCGCTCGACGCGGCGAGACCGCCTCCGAGCACGAACATCTCCGGATCGAGGATGTTGGCCAGGTTGACCA
>VFMC01000298.1 GCA_006515795.1 Acidimicrobiaceae bacterium
CGCCATCGGCGCCAAGGTCGGACGCCCCGACCGCACGGTCTGGGCGGTCGACGGCGACGGGTGCTTCCAGATGACCGCGCAGGAGCTCGTCACCGCTTCGGTCGAACGCATCCCGGTGAAAGTCGCGATCTTGAACAACAGCTACCTCGGCATGGTCCGCCAGTGGCAGGAGATGTTCTACGACGAGCGTTACAGCGAGGTCTACCTGTCGCCCGAGCTGCCCGACTTCGTGAAGTGGGCCGAGGCGATGGGATGCGTCGGCATCCGTGTCGACAGCCCCGAGGAGGTGCAGCCGGCGATCGAGAAGGCGAACTCGATCGACGATCGCCCGGTCGTGGTCGACTTCCGCGTCGACGCTCGTGAGAAGGTGTTCCCCATGGTGCCCGCCGGGTTCAGCAACGACGATGTGCTGCTGCCGCCGAGCCAGAACGATCGAAGGAGCTCGCTGAGATGAGCGAAATCAACCACCACATCCTGTCGGTGCTCGTGCAGAACCGGCCCGGCGTGCTCGCCCGCGTCGCCGGGCTTTTCGCCCGCCGCGACTTCAACATCTACAGCCTGGCTGTGGCCCCGGCGGAAGACGAGGGCTTCAGCCGCATCACGATCGTGGTCGACGTGGAGTCCACTCCGCTCGAGCAGATCACCAAGCAGCTGTTCAAGCTGATCGACGTGGTCAAGATCAGCGAGCTCGATCCGCGGCGTTCGGTGGAACGCGAGCTGCTGCTCGCCACCGTTCGCACCGGCCCCAAGGGCGAGGGCGCCCAGCAACGGGGCCAGGTGGTGGAACTGGTGAACATCTTCGAGGGGAAGATCCTCGCGGTCGGCCCCGAAGCGATCACCGTGTCGCTCGATGGACACCCCGACAAGCTCGACGACTTTGAAGAGCTGCTCGGTGGATATGGCATCGTTGAGCTCCAGCGCACCGGTCGGGTGGCGCTACCGAAGCTCGATCGCGACGCCCGTCTGCGCGCCGTGACGAACCGCAACAATGGAAAGGCTGGCTGATGGCCGCGAAGATGTACTACGAGGCGGATGCCGATCCGTCGATCATCCGGGGTCGCAAGGTCGCGATCATCGGCTACGGCTCGCAGGGTCACGCCCACGCGTTGAGCATCGCCGAGGCCGCCAAGTGGGCCAACGTGATCATGCTCACCATGCCCGACACCGAGCAGAAGGCCACGTACGAGGAGTTCATCAAGCCGCACATGCGCAAGGGCAAGGCGCTCGCCTTCGCCCACGGCTTCAACATCCGCTTCAAGCGGATCCGTCCGCCGAAGACCGTCGACGTCATCATGATCGCCCCCAAGGGTCCCGGTCATCTCGTACGGCGCACCTACACCGAGGGCGGTGGCGTGCCGTGCCTCATCGCGGTTCACCAAGACGCCACGGGGGGCGCCCATGCCCTGGCTCTCAGCTACGCGGAGGCCATCGGCGGAGCGCGTGCGGGAGTGATCGAGACCTCGTTCGCCGAGGAGACCGAGACCGACCTGTTCGGTGAGCAGGTCGTGCTGTGCGGCGGCCTCACCTCGCTCGTGCAGGCGGGTTTCGAGACGCTGGTCGAGGCCGGCTACCAGCCCGAGATGGCCTACTTCGAGTGCCTCCACGAGGTGAAGCTCATCGTCGACCTGATGTACGAGGAGGGCATCGCCGGCATGCGCTACAGCATCAGCGACACCGCCGAGTACGGCGACGTCACCCGCGGGCCGCGGGTGGTGAACGCCAGGACCAAGCTGGAGATGAAGAAGATCCTCAAAGAGATCCAGAACGGCAAGTTCGCCAAGGAGTGGGTGGCCGAGAGCGAGAGCGGCCGCCACAACTTCGGCGCCCTGCAAGAGGCCGGCCGCAAGCACCAGATCGAAGAAGTCGGCGCGCAACTGCGCTCGATGATGCCGTTCCTCGGCGCCGGCAAGCAGCGGGTGTCCGACGTCAGCGGCGGCTGACCCCGCCCCACATCCCGCGTTTGAGCGCTAACGCACCGCCGGCGGTGCACTAGCGCTCAAACGCAATTCCGACTTGTTTGGTCGGGATTCTGCGCGGTAGCGTCGTCGCCCATGAGCGAACAATGGGGATTCGAGACACGCCAGATCCACGTCGGTGGAGAGCCCGATCCGACCACCGGCGCGCGGGCCGTGCCGATCTACCAGACCACGAGCTACGAGTTCCGCGACACGACACATGCGCAGAACCTGTTCGCGTTGGCCGAGGTCGGCAACATCTACACGCGCATCATGAATCCCACTCAAGGAGCGCTCGAGGCGCGGCTGAACTCGCTCGAGGGAGGATGCATCACGGCCATCGGGCTGCCGGGCACCCTCGCCGTTGCCAGCGGGCAGTCGGCCGAGACGCTGGCGATCCTCACGCTCGCCGAGGCGGGCGATCACGTGGTGACCAGCCCGTCGCTCTACGGCGGTACCTACAACCTGTTCCACTACACGTTGCCGAAGCTGGGAATCGAGGTCACGTTCGTGTCCGATCCCCACGATCTCGACGAGTGGGCTTCGGCGATCAGGCCGAACACGAAGGCGTTCTACGGCGAGGTGCTGGCCAACCCGCGCAACGACGTGTTCGACATCGAAGGGGTGAGCGGTGTCGCCCACGCTCATGGCATCCCGCTCATCGTCGACAACACCGTGCCCACGCCCTACCTCATCCGCCCGATCGAGTGGGGCGCCGACATCGTGGTGCACAGCCTCACCAAGTTCTGCGGCGGCCACGGCACCTCGATCGGTGGCGCGATCGTCGACGGCGGCACCTTCGACTACGGCGCCAGCGGCCGCTTCGCCAACTTCATCGAGCCCGACCCCAGCTACCACGGCCTGGCGTACTGGCCCGCTCTCGGCCACGGGTCGTTCATCTTGAAGGCGCGCGTGCAGATGCTGCGCGACCTCGGCATGGCGATCTCGCCGTTCAACGCGTTCCTCATCCTGCAGGGCATCGAGACGCTCAGCCTGCCGATGGAGCGCCACTTCGCCAATGCCGACCGGGTGGCCGAATTCCTGGTCGGCCGCGACGAGGTGGAGTGCGTCGCCTATGCCTGGCCTCGACGGCAGCATCATCGCCTTCAACATCAAAGGCGGCAAGGAAGCCGGACAGAAGTTCGTCGAGGCCTTGGAGCTGCACAGCCACGTCGCCAACATCGGCGACGTGCGCAGCTTGGTGATCCACCCGGCGAGTCAGGAAGTTCACGCTGCCGCCGCCCCCGACGACGGCAGTGATCGTGCGGTTCGCTCCGAGGGAGACGATCGTCGAGTTGGCGAGTGCCTGACCCGCCGAGCTCCAGTTGATCGTCGACGCGCTGACGGTGGTGGTGCCACCGGGGTTGACGGCGAGGAATCCGGTCCCGACCGTGTCGGCGACGGTGAGCGTGTAGGCGATGGCGACGGCGTGGGCCGGCACCAGGTTGGGGGCGTCGACGACACCGTTGGCGTCGCGACCGTTGGCCACCGAGATGGTCCGGTTCGAACCGGTGGCCAGCACACCGTTGGCATCGGGGGCCATGTTCTGGCGGCTGTCGTAGACGCGCTTCGGTGTGATCTGCACCAGTCGGCCGGCGCTCGGCGGGGTGTAGCGCACGCGGATGCCTCGACACACCGACGTGGCAGTGCCCCCGAAGTGGTACGCATGGAACGCCTGCGTGCCGTCGTAGGTCTGGTTGACGGCGAGGGTGGCCGTCGCCACGCCGCTGCCTGCGGGGACCGGGCTCTGGATCGTGTCCACGAACCCGGTGGTGTCGGGCAGGTACCGCTCGAAGAAGATCGTTCCGCTCCGTGGCGACCCGTACAGCGAGAAGTCGACGGCGTTGATCACGCTGCCCACCGGCACGTCGATCCCGATCCCGACCCAAGCGGAGGCGGTGCCCGGGTGACTACCTGGGCGATTCCGGGGTAGAAGCGCGCCTGCTCGGTCGGGCCGAGTGCGGCCAACGCCTCGGTGCGGCGAACGGGGGTGGGCGAGGGATCGACCTCGGAACCTTCGTTCGGCGGCCCGCCCGCTGCCGCCGACGCCGCACCCCCCGGCACGCCGGTGATCGCCGCGGTGGCGGCTCCTGCTCCGATCAGGGTTCTTCGACTGATGTTCGTGGGGCTCATGTTGTTGTCCTCCGTGATCGGGCACAGGTGCTACCGGCCACCTTACGCTGCTCGAGACCACCCCGAATCCGGTGCCCTCGATTCAGCCGTCGTCGTGCTGGTCGCGCAGGAACTGCTCGAAATCGGCGGCGAGGTCGTCGGCGCTGGGCAATGACGCCTCGGTTCGGCGGTCGTACTCCGACTCGAGCATCGCCACGTACTGCGCTGCCTGATCGTCCTCGGCTACGGCTTCGTCGTGCAGCGAGCCCCAACGCTCGATGTCGTCGGCGAGGCTGGCATGGCCGGTTGGCACCCCGAGCACGTGCTCGAGATGGAGCAGCAGCGATGCCGACGACTTCGGATGCTTGGCGTTGCCGAGGTAGTGCGGCACCCCGACCCGCAGCGACACGGCCGGGATGAGGTGGCGATCGAGACGCTCCTGGAGCACCCCGACCAGGCCGGTCATGCCCTGGTACTGCGGGCGCGAGAGGCCGAGCGCTCGCACCAGCCCGTCGTTGGTGCTGCTACCGACCACCTGCGGATGTCGGGTGTGCGGCACGGTTTCGGGCGCTGCTCCGACGGTGACCACCACCTGGCATTCCAGCGCTCGGGCCACGGCGATGACGCAGTCGGCGAACGTGGCGTAGCGCAGGTGGGGCTCGACGCCGGCCAGCACCACGAGGTCGTGGGCGTGACCGGGGAAGCGGGCCACGCGGAACTCGTTGGTCGGCCAGCGGATCCGGCGTTCGTCGGCGTCGTCGAGGTAGGCCTCGGGTCGTTCCTGCGTGAAGTCGAAGAACGGATCGTGGTCGATCGATGCCACGACCGGCGCCGGGTGGCCGACGAGCAGGTGCTCGAGTGCGTCGGTGGCCACCTCGGCGATGTCGAACCAGCCGCGCAGCGCCACCACCAGGATCGGCTCGTGCATCGGCACCAGATCATCGAACGCCGTGGTGAGCACGCTGTCGGCGTTCACCGCAGGGGCCGCCCGCCATCTTCTCGATGACCACCGGCCAGGATCTCGACAACGAAGTCGATGCTCGCCGTGAGCGCGGCGACATCGGCTGGATCGATGGCGGGGAACATGCCGACCCGCAGTTGGTTGCGGCCGAGCTTCCGGTAGCTGTCGGTGTCGACGATGCCGTTGGCGCGCAACGCCGTGCAGATGTCGTTGGCATCTGCTCCGGTGATGTCGATCGTGCCGACCACGCTCGACCGCTTCGCCGGATCTTCGACGAACGGGTTGGCCCACTCACGGTCCTCGGCCCAGCCGTAGAGGGTGGCCGCGGAAGCGGCGCACCGCTCCACGCACCAGCGGAGCCCGCCGTTGCCGAGCATCCACTGGATCTGCTCGTTGAGCAGCACGAGCGTGCCGAGTGCCGGTGTGTTGTAGGTCTGGTTGGCGAGGCTGTTGTCGAGGGCGATCTTCAGATCGAGCGAGGCGGGTACCCACCGGCTGGATGCGGCGATGGACCCGATGCGGTCGATGGCCCTCGGCGAACACGCCGCGAGCCACAGCCCGCCGTCGCCGGCGAAGCACTTCTGGGGGGCGAAGTAGTAGACGTCGACCTGCGCCGGGTCCCACGCCAGCCCGCCGGCGGCCGACGTGGCGTCGACGACGACGAGGGAGTCGTCGTTGTCATCATCGACGGGCCGCCGCAGAATCGTGGCTACGCCCGTCGAGGTCTCGTTGTGGGTGAGTGCGTACACGTCGGCACCGTCGACCTCCGTCAGCTCGGGATGATCGCCCGGGTCGGCGCGCACCACGGTGGGCGAATCGAGGTGGGGCGCGGCCGCCACCGCTTGGGCGAACTTCGACGAGAACTCGCCGAACACCGCATGCGCGCTGTGACGGCGGATCAGCCCGAACGTGGCGACGTCCCAGAACACGGTGGAGCCGCCGTTGCCGAGAACGGGTGCCGAGCAGGTTCGAGTTGGCCTTGGCGAGGGCGAGGGCCTGCTCCGGCCGCACCTTCGACGGGCCGCACCCGAATCGCCCATCGACCGGTAGCAGGTTCGCCGGGATCTGGATGCTGCTCGGGTCGAACGTCACCCGAGCAGTCTGGCGGGATCGATGGCGGGCGACCACACGAATCGGTCGAAACTGTCGGCCGAAACTGTCGGCCGAAACTCGGGGAGGCCGACGAGGGCGCGCCCGTACAATCCTGACCGTGAACCGCACCTCCGCCCGTCTGTCCGCCATCGCCGAATCGGCCACGCTTGCCGTCGATGCCAAGGCCAAGGCGCTGAAGGCGAAGGGTGAGAACGTGATCGGGTTCGGGGCCGGCGAGCCGGACTTCCCCACTCCGGAGAACATCGTCGAGGCTGCGGCGCGAGCCTGCAGGGAGCCGAAGCACCACAAGTACTCGCCCGCGGCCGGGCTGCCGGAGCTGCGCCAGGCGATCGCCGTGAAGACCAAGCGCGACAGTGGTTTCGAGTGCTCGGCCGGGCAAGTTCTGGTCACCAACGGCGGGAAGCACGCCGTGTTCACCGCGTTCGCCGCGTTGTGCGATCCGGGCGACGAGGTGATCTGCCCGGCCCCGTACTGGACCACCTATCCCGAGGCGATCACGCTCGCCGGCGGTGTACCGGTGATCGTGCAGACCGACGAGACCACCGGGTTCAGGGTCACCGTCGAGCAGCTCGACGCGGCGCTCACGCCGCGCACCAAGGTGCTGCTGTTCGTCAGCCCCGACAACCCGAGCGGCGCCGTCTACACGCCCACCGAGGTCGAGGCGATCGGCCGCTGGGCGGTCGACAAGGGGATCTGGGTGCTCACCGACGAGATCTACGAGCACCTCGTGTACGGCGCCAACCGGTTCGTCAGCATGCCCACGGTGGTTCCCGGGCTCGCCGACCAGTGCGTGATCGTGAACGGCGTCGCCAAGACCTACGCGATGACCGGGTGGCGCGTCGGCTGGATGATCGGTCCGAGCGATGTGATGAAGGCCGCGATCAACTTCCAGTCGCACTCCACGTCGAACGTTTCCAACGTCGCCCAGGTGGCTGCGCTCGAAGCGGTGAGTGGCGATCTGAGCGCCGTGGCGTCGATGCGTGAAGCCTTCGCCCGCAGGGCGATCACGATGCACCGCATGCTCAACGCGATCCCGGGCGTTTCGGCGATCGAGCCGCAGGGAGCGTTCTACTGCTACCCGAACTTCGCGTCGTTGCTCGGCATTCCGCTCGGCCCGAAAGGCACTGTGTCGAACAGCACCCTCGAGCTCGCGGACGTGATCCTCGACGAGGCCAAGGTTGCCTTCGTGCCAGGCGAGGCGTTCGGCACGCCGGGCTACGCGCGGTTCTCCTTCGCCATGGCCGACGCCGACATGGAAGAGGGAGTCCGCCGGATCGCGGCCTTCGTCGCAGGTGGCTAGTCGCCGTCGCTGGCGGGTCAGGCCCACCACAGCGGATGGTCGACGGCCAGACCGCTGAGCACGACCACGCACGCGCACTCGGCGATCTGCTCGCACGCGCCGAGCACGTCGCCGCTGATGCCGCCGATCTTGCGGTGCGCCAACAGGCCCACCGCGGCAGCCGAAGCCAGGCATCCCACGAGGAGCGGACCCACCCACCATCCGACCGCGAGCGCCGTGAAGGCGACCGCGGAGGCGACCGCGACGGTCGCCGTACCGCGCGTGGTGCTGCGGCCGTAGTCGGAGCCGAGACCGGGGTGACCGGCCAGGGGAAGGGCGGCCATCAACCCAACAGCCGTCGCACGACCCATGGTGTGCGCGGCGACCGACGCGGCGAACAGGCTGGCGGGGCCGGGCAGCGAACCGAGCGCGATCATCCTGACCACGATCGAAGCGCTCATCGCGGCAACACCGTAGGTGCCGTGGCGCGGGTCCTTCATGATCTCGAGTCGGCGCTCGACCGTCGTGCCGCCGCCGAACGCGTCGGCGATGTCGCCGAGGCCGTCCTCGTGGAAGGCGCCGGTGATGAGCAGGCCGACGACGACGGCGAGTGCACCGGCGACGGGCGCGGGAACCAGATGCCAGGCACCTGCACCGACGCCTCCAACGGCTGCTCCGATGAGCGCTCCGACGGTCGGGAACCAGACCACGGCGGCCGCAAGCGAAGGCGCGCTGCGCAACCGAACCGGGATCCTCGTGAGGAACTGCAGCGCGGCGAGTGGGCCGGTCAGCCGAACCACTCCGAGAACGTCGGCACGCGAGTGATGCCGGCACACGCCATTGCCACCAGCGGCACTGCAGCCATGGCCCCCGACCCCTCGCCGAGGCGCATCCCGAGATCGAGCAGCGGCGGCTTGCCGATGCGGTCGAGGAGCCGACGGTGCCCGGGTTCGGCCGAGCAATGCCCGACGATGCAGTGATCGAGCGCATCGGCGCGTACGGCCACCAACGGTACGGCCGCGGCCGTGACGACGTATCCGTCGAGCACCACGGGAAGGCCACGGTGGCGAGCGGCCACGATGGCCGCGGCGATGGCGACCAGTTCGGCCCCGCCGACCTCGCGGAGCACCTCGAGCGGGTCGAGCACACCAGCGATGCGGTCGACGGCCTGGCGGACCGCCTCGCGCTTGCGGTCCATCGCTTCGTCGTCGAGGCCCGTGCCACGACCCACCCATGTGGCCACTTCGCCACCTCCGAGCGCCGCCGCGACGGCGGCCGCGGCGGTGGTGTTGCCGATGCCCATCTCGCCGAGCACGAGGAGATCGGCGTCGAGCGCCTCGACGGCACGTCGGCCGGCATCGACAGCTTCCTCGAACCGTTCGAGTGACATCGCCGACTCGAACCGGATGTCGCCGGTGGGGCGGCCGACACCGACATCGACAGCATCGACGCTGGCCCCGGCAACGGCCGCGAAGGCGCTGATGGTGGACTTGCCGGCCTTGTACGCGGTGAGCATCGCCGCGGTGACCTCGGCCGGGTAGTTGCTCACTCCGGCGACCGTCACGCCGTGGTCGGCGGCGAAGATGAGCGCGGCGGGCTTGGTGACCTGCGGCTGCGCGTTGTGCTGCCATTCGGCCACGAACGCGGCGACCTCGTCGAGGCGCGCCAGC